>NZ_JBHUSF010000085.1:0-30598 GCF_042673295.1 Rhodococcus sp. NPDC057014 | reverse complement strand
GATGTGTATAAGAGACAGCGGGTCGCGGAGGTACAGCCCGCCCCACACGAATATGCCCACATAGATCGGGAACAGGGTGGTACTGACGATCGGTTGCTCGGTGAGCATGTTGGTAGCGACCGCTCCACCGAGGTATCCGGTGAGCAGCACGGCGCCCAGGATCGAGGTGGCGGGCACGATGTAGAGAATCAGACACACCAGCAGAACCACCCCGATCACGCGGTTGAGGTTCTCGGCGAAGCCCAGTTCTGCCATCGCCTCACGCACCATCTGGGTGTTCGCGATGTGGATGAGCGAGTCGAAGAGGAGAAACAGCACCGCGAGTGCGCTGACGACGAGCCCTGCGACTCGGGCCTTCTTCGTCGTTCCGTCCGTGGGCGCGGGTGTCTCGGCGGACGCTCCGGTGGCGGGAGGTGTCGAGGTCATGAAATTTTCTCCTTGTTGTTCAGGAAGCTCCAACACGCTTCGTGGGTCCTCACACCAGTACAGACCGGAAGTGACGGGAAAACTCACCGCAGCGGAGCGAACTTGGTGCGCCACCCACTCTTCGACCGCCCGCACAGAGGTTCTCACGGGTGGTTGGATGAACTGGTGCAACTCGTGATCGAGGCAACCGACCTTCCCGGATCGTCGTGCCCGCCGGGGTCCCATTTCCCCGGCTACGACAACATCCATGTGGCCGTGCAGCGCCGCGGCGCTCCCGGCGATCTTCTCGACCTGCATCCAGGGGACGCGACCACGGCCCGCTGGGTTCTCGAGTGCAAGACGACCCCGACGCCGGCGGGTCTCGACATCACCGGTCCGTACGTACAGGGCCGCCCCGGCGGGCGCTTCGTCTACCTGTCGTGGGGGTCGATCGGCCGAGATGGCGAATTCGATATGTTCCGGCGGGCCAAGTTGATGTGGGACGGCGTGGATCGGGCCACCGCAGACGCGGCGGCGGCGGCCGGACGCATCACTGCGCGACTCGGACTCACCGACGCCCGCGGGAATCCCCTGTGCGCTGCAGTGCGTCCGCCGTTGATCGAGTGGTCCGCGTAGCCGCCGCGATCAGGACGCGGGCACTTCCCACTCGACCACTGTCCCCGGCGCGCCGTCGCGGATGACGGCACGGCCACCGAGTTGCGCGGCTCGGTTGCAGATGTTCGCCAGCCCGTGCCCCCGGATGACGTCCGCGCCCATCCCTGTACCGTCGTCGGTCACGCTCAGCGCCAGGCGGTCGTCGTCGGCGGCGACCATCACACGGCACGACGTCGCATGGGCGTGACGGGCAACGTTGCTCAGTGCCTCGCGGAGCACCGCCTGAAGTTCCGGACCTGCGTTGTGGCCGGAGAACTGGTCGACCGGCCCGTCCAGGCACACGTCGGGCGTGAATCCGAGTGCGGCGGTACTACTCTCGACGATCTCACCGACCGCCGCACTCAAACTTGCGGTGCCGTTCGTCACTGCGGTCGCACCAATCTCGAGGTCGAAGATGACCGCCCTCAAACCGCGAACGATGCTGTCGGTTTCGTCGATGAGCGGATCGAGATCCGCGGCAAGACGGGGATGCCGTCGGGCCAGGGAGGTCAATGCGAGGCCCAGCCCGAACACGCGCTGAATCGTCAGGTCGTGCAGATCGGCCGCCATCCGGGTTTGTTCGTCGTGGCGGGTTCGTTCGTGTTCCGCCTGCACGAGTAGCCGATTCTGGGTGAGCAGACTGGTCCGCATGGTGTCGACGGCGCTGCCGATCATCGACACTTCCCTCGGGCCGTCGGTGCCGATATCCCTCTCGTAGTCGCCCTCGGCCACCGCGCTGATGTCTGCGACGAGCCGCTCGATCGGCCGGGTCAGCAATCGTCGCGTCAGATACAGGGAGGCCATCGCGGTGCCGATCGCGAGAACGAACGCGACGGCGGTAGCGATATTTGCCAAGACCTGCGCCGAGCGAACCCGATCGACCTGTTCGGTCACGCGTTCATCCGTCAGGGCATTGAGGTCCTGAAGCTGTGAGCGCAGCCCGTCGAACAGTTCCTTGCCCGTCGCGGTCATGGCCACGACCTGCTCGTCCGCTATCTCGTTGTTGCGACGAGCGAGGATCTCCGGCTCGCTGGCCTGAGTGGTCCAGGTGTTCGCCGCCTCGACGACCGCGTCCAGCGTTGCCGAAGCCTCCGCGTCGCCGGCAAGCAGCGCGGTCAGATCCGACAGGGACGCGGCCGCGGCGTCCCTGCCTGCGTCGTACGGTTCGAGGAAACTCGGATCACCGGTCAGAACATAGCCACGCTGCCCGGTCTCCTGGTCCACATAGGCGGTCGTCAGATCCGACACGGCATGCTGCGCGGGCAGGAGGCGCTCGGAGAGCACGTTCTCGGACGCACGAACCACCAGTCTCCCGTACACGGAAAACGCCGCAGTAACGGCGAACAGGGCCACGAGGATCCCGATCGCCAACCACAGCAACGTCCGCAATGACATCCGTCTGGCCTTCGCAGTCCGACCCGACATGGTCAGCCTCTCACCTGTTCCGAACACAGGATCGGGTGCCTGGACGTCCCGACCCCGCCGGTTCCACACTATTGCGCCCGACCTGCGCGGCGGAACCGATTGCCGAGTCCGATCGACGCCCAATGTTCGGTCAGGCGGGAGGGTGGGCGCTGAGCCAGGTCGCTGCTCTGCGCGCCGACGCGCGTGAGAGCCACGCATCCTGAACGAGCTCCACCAATTCGTGCCGGGACAACTCGCCGATGCGGCTCCCCCTCAACAGCACCGACAGGTGGCCGTCGAAGTGTGAGGTAGTGAAGAACGGTGTCGTGTCATCGCGGACGAGCGCCTGCTTGTCGGCGTCGGACGGCACCCAGAACACGATCACGTCGTCATAGCGTTCCCCGGTGTCCGGGTCCGTCGCATCGGGTCGCGGATTGCGGAAGAACACGAACGACTTACCACCGACCTGGTAGACGGGATTGTCGCCGGGGCCGTGGGTAACGGTGACATGCGGCATGCCCAGAGCCAGATCGTGCACATCTTCGACCCGTGCCGCCCGGCTACCGATTCCCACCTCACCACCCTAAATGCTCTGCATCCGGGGCGCCGCCGTACCGGGTTTCAGGCCGTGGGTGCGCGTCCGACCTCAGGCTTGTGTTGTGTTGTGCGCATGGATGAGCCGGAGGGCCGCGTCCCGGTCACGGCGATCGAGGGCGTCGACGAGGTCGGCGTGCAACTGCTGACGCTCGGCGATGTATTCCGGCAGCGGCCTGTCGCCGACCGGTTCGACGGAGACGGTGTGGGATTCGATCAGGTCGAGCAGGCTCAGGTAGATCGACTTCAGGATCGCGTTGGGGCTCACCCGGGCGATCGCGGCGTGCAGTTCCCAGTTGGCTCGGACGAATCCCGTCGCGTCGCCGGCGTCGGCGGTCTGCCGCATGACGTCGAGGGCGGTGCGCATACGGGTGATGTCGACGGCCGAACTGTGATCGAGTGCGTCCTCGACGAGCAGCGGGTCGAGGGCGTCACGAATACGTACGGCATCGGCGACATCCCCTTCCGCGGCGTCGAGGGAGAGAATCGAGTTCCCGAGACGCGCGATGGGGGTGGGCGAAGCGGCAAACAGCCCCCCTCCGGGTCCCGATCGGACGGTGATCACGCCGCGTGACTGCAGAATGCGCAGAGCTTCGTTGAAGGTCCCCTTCGCGACGCCGCACTGTTCCTGAAGTTCCTTCTTCGTACCGAGGCGCGCGCCGTGCGGCGCCTGCTCCGCGAGTTGGCCGATGGCCAGTGCGGCCTGCTCGGTGCGGCTCAGCGATGCGTCCATCATCATCCGCTGTGCGAGATCGGTCATCGTGTCCTCGTTTCGTCGTGCCCGTCACCACTTCACTGCTGGCCGTCGGACCATCACCGATTCTACCGTATTGAGCATGCTCGATACCGATCAATCGGGTCGAGTCTCTTGACAGGCGGTGCGGGTCACAGCATGCTGTGCCTATTGAACATGCTCAATAGGGCTCAATTGGTGTCCTAGTGCATTCACCGAGGAAGAGCAACGAACATGCAGGAAAACACCCACGACGTCGTGATCGTCGGCGCCGGGCCCGTAGGGCTGGCGCTGGGGCGGATGCTCGGCCTGCGCGGCCACGACGTGGTGATCGTCGAACGCTGGCCGGAGCCGTACCCACTCCCGAGAGCCGTCCACTTCGACGACGAGATCGGCCGAGTCTTCCAATCGATGGGCCTGACCTCGGAAATCCAGTCGATCTCCGAGGCGGTGCCCGACCACTACGAGTGGCGCAATGCCGCCAGGGAATCGTTGGTGAAGATCGACTGGTCCGGCACCGGTCCGAGCGGGTGGCCGACGGCCAGCTTCTTCTCCCAACCTCAGCTCGAGAAGGTCCTCGGCGCAGCGGTCGAGGAGATGCCGAACGTCACTCTGCTCCGCGGCGCCGAGGTCGTCGGTATCGACGAGGGCACACGCGACGTCGTGGTGACGTTCACCAGCACCGTCGTCAAACAGCGGCAGGTGCGAGCACGGTTCGTGATCGGCTGCGACGGCGCGAACAGCTTCGTCCGTGAACGCATGGGTGCGACCATGCACGACGAGGGCTTCTTCTTCGACTGGCTGATCGTCGACACCATTCCGCTCGACGACCGCGGTTGGTCACCACAGAACTGGCAACTGTGCGATCCCGCCCGGCCGACCACGGTCGTGTCGGGCGGACCGGGACGTCGTCGATGGGAGTTCATGCGACTGCCCGGCGAGACGAGAGAAGAACTGAACACGCCGGAGAAGGCATGGGAGTTGCTCCGGGCGTGGGACCGGACGCCGGAGAACAGTGAACTCGAGCGGCACGCCGTCTACACGTTCGCCGCGCGGTGGGCGGACCGGTGGAACGCCGGCCGTCTCGCGATCGCCGGTGACGCCGCGCACCAGATGCCGCCCTTCGCCGGGCAGGGCATGTGCTCGGGCATCCGCGACGCAGCCAATCTGTCGTGGAAGCTCGATCGGATCCTGCGCGGTGAATCCGACCTCGCATTGCTCGATTCGTACTCGTCCGAACGCAGCGCGCACCTGCAGCATGCGGTCACGATGTCGGTCGAACTCGGGCGGGTCATCTGCGTCCTCGACGAGGAGAAGGCCACCGAACGCGATACCCGCATGATCGGCGGTGGCCGACCCCGCGAAGGTTTTGCCGGTCACAGCCCTTCCCGTCCTCGGAGACGGCGTCACCGCGCAAGACACTGACGGCGGCAGGCTGCGCGGGACCCTTGCACCACAGTTTCCGGTGCGGATCGGCGCCCACAGCGACCTCCTCGACGAGGTCACCGGCTTCGGCTCGGTCCTGCTGGTACGCGGTGACACCGATGTCGCGCAAGCGGATCCGACACTGCAGCGACTGCTCGACAGCACCGGCGTACGGCTGAAGACCGTCGAGGAGACCGGAGCACCGGATCTGCTCGACGCGACCGGTCAATGGACTCGGTGGTTCCACGGACAGAACATCAGCGCAGTGCTCGTCCGGCCGGATCACTACATCTTCGGCGGCGTCACCGACAACACCCAACTGACGGATCTGCTCAGCGAATACCGCGACCGACTGCGGACCCTAGACCCATCCCCTACCAGCCCCCACCCTGCAACCACCACCGTGTGAACTCACTCCAGGAGAACCACTTTCATGCGCATCGCCAATATCGACCACCGTGCCGCCCTCGTCCTCGGAGAGAACGGTTCCGAGCGGGCCGTCGACATCGCCCACGCCTCCCGCGGCCGGTTCGCCCCGAACCTGCAGGCACTCTACGAAGCCTGGGACGACGTCACCGAATGGGCCGCAGTCCAGGACCTCTCGGCTCTGACCGACGACAGCGTCCCGATCGACCGCACCCGCTTGAGGGCACCGTCGCCGGCACCGCGGCAGGTGTTCGCCGTCGGCCTGAATTACCACGCCCACGCCGCCGAATCCGGCTTCGAATCCCCCACCCACCTACCACCGGTCTTCACCAAATACGCCTCGTCCTTCACCGGCCCTGATACCGACGTCATCATCCCCACCGGCGGCAACGTCGACTGGGAGGTCGAACTCGTCGCCGTCGTCGGCCGCGAAACCCGCAACATCGACCCCGCCGACGCCTGGGCGCACGTCGCCGGCCTCACCGCCGGCCAGGACATCTCCGAACGCATCACCCAAACCAGAGGTCCCGCACCACAGTTCGGGCTCGGAAAATCCTACGCCGGGTTCTCCCCGCAAGGACCGTGGCTGGTCACCCCCGACGAGTTCGCCGACCCCGACGACCTCGAACTCGGCTGCACCATCGACGGCGAACAAGTGCAGAAAGGCCGCACCCGCGACCTGATCTTCCCCGTCCCGAAGCTCATCGCCACCCTCTCCCACACCGTCACCCTCTACCCCGGCGACGTCATCTTCACCGGCACCCCCGCCGGCGTCGGCGTCGGCCGCACCCCGCAACGGTTCCTGCAGCCCGGCGAGACACTCGACAGCTGGATCGACGGCATCGGTCAGCTGCACCAGAGATTCGTCGCCGAACCCGACGCGCAGTAAGGACACCACGTCATGGCACTACACGGTCTGGGCAAGGTCACCCTCGGCGTCCCCAACGTCGGCGACACCATCGCCTACTACACCGACTTCGGACTCGAGCACCGCGGGAACGGGGTCTTCGCCACCCGCAACGGCGGCGAACAACTCCACATCGTGCACGCACCCACCCGGCGACTGGTCGAGCTGACCGTCGCCGCCGACGACCCCGACGACATCACCGCCACCACAGCGCGGCTGACCAGACTCGGTATCGCGATCCAGCACGACAGCACGTCCGTCAGCGCCGTCGAACCGATCACCGGCGCCCTGGTGCGAGTCCAGGTCCGGCCCCGGATCGTCATCGAACCCGCCGTCGCGGCCACTGCCTACAACGGGCCCGGGCGCATCGACCGCTGGGGACGCGCCCCGTTCCTCACCCGCACCGACCCGGTACGCCCCCGCAAACTCGGACACGCGGTGATCGGGTCCACCGACCTCGAGACCACCATGAAGTTCTTCACCGACGGCCTCGGCTTCAAGGTCAGCGACTACATGGGCGACAAGGCCGCATTCCTGCGCTGCTCCGTCGAACACCACAACGTCCTCGTCATGGCCGCACCGGTGAACTTCATACACCACACCAGCTGGCAGGTCGACGACGTCGACGAGGTCGGCCGCGGCGCCCACACCATGCTCGCAGGCAACCCCGAACGCCACATCTGGGGCCTCGGCCGCCACTACGCGGGCGCGAACTTCTTCTGGTACCTCAAGGACCCGGCCGGGAACTTCTCCGAGTACTACTCCGACATGGACACCGTCCCCGAAGACGAACTCTGGTCCCCGGAAATTCTGCACGGACTCCAGGGCCTCTACGCCTGGGGACCGCCGCCGCCCCCGTCGGTCCTCGAACCGGACGACCTCGCGGCCCTCATGACCGGAGCGCATTCCGCGAAGGGGTGAGCGCGGGCTTCGTCGACGCGCGCTCGTCGGCAGGGCCGCGGCGCGGCGTGCCCTGCGCGACGGGAAGAGCCGAACCGGATGGAATCCCGGACGTCAATCGACGACGAAGTGCGTCCGCTCGAAGAACCGCCCGACGCCCCGTTCCCGCTGTCGTCCGATGACATACCGACCGGGGGCGATGCCGGTGGCTCCGTGCTCGGGGTGGATGAGGTAGGCGGCAACGCGGGTGTCGAGGATGCCGAGCGCGAGGCGCCGGGGGTCGTTCACAGGCGTGGACCATGTGCACATGCCTTCGTCGGCGACGAGGCTGTGCGGGTTTCCGCCCGCCGCGCTCCGCAGCAACTCCACTCCCGACAGCAGCACGTTCTCCGACCGCGTCCATGGGCCGGGCGTGACGACCTCGGCGACAATCGGATACGGGATCACGAGGAGATCGCCCTGGGCCTGCATACCGTCGATGACGGGTACGGATACTTCCTGGTCGAGATAGTCGAAGACATCGAGGCCGGACAGGGCCGTGAGATCGGACAAGGTCATGATCGAATTCATGCGAGTCACCTTCGGAGTTCGGGTTTCGGATTTCGGGTTTCAGGTTCGACGAACGAGACGGGCGTAGTCGGCGCCATTGATGCCATAGGTCCAGGCTGCGGCATCCAACGCCGACGAAATCCGTGTCGGCACATAGATCCCGTACCGACGCCGAAGGCCGTCGCGTTCGGGAGAGCCGTTGACGGCGAGCAGGATGTGATCGTTTCGGCCCCAGCCGTCCGACATCACGTAGAGCTGTAGTGTGTGACCGACATTGCCGGGATCGTCGGCTCGGTCGATCAGCGCGAGTCCGGCCTCGTCGATGTAGGTGTCCCAGCCGATGCGCTCGATCGCGCATCGGCGGACCTCGACATTACGTTCGCGTGCGATACGTTCGACCGTCGGCTCGAGGACGACCCAGTCGGGGACGATCGTCCCGTGCAGCACGAAAAGCGATCGACCGTCTTCGAATTCGAGCGCAGGCACATCCGGATGATGCAATCGGCACTCGTTGTGTACACGGCCCGGTATGGGCTCGACATGCAGGGCGGTGGGTCGTTCCGCCATGACACACACGTTGTCGAACGCCCACCACCACCCGGTCGCACTGGTCAGGGCGGTATGGATGTCGAGCAACTCGAGATCGTCGGAGCGGAACCTGGCGAGCCCAATCCGACGGTACGTGTCGTAGTACCCGACGCGATGAGCTTCTTGCTGCCCATACCAGCTCACGCCACCGACGAAGGGGGGCATCAGTGTTCGTATCGCGGTAGCAGCCCCATCGAAAAGGCTCGTGCGCAACGAATCCCACACGGCGGCTCTGATGATTGCATTCGGGCTGATGCCGATGCGCGCAGAGTCGTCGGGCGACTGGGTTCGCGCGGTCTCGATGGCCCGGCGTTCGTTCGGCCAGTCGGATCTTCCGTGAGCGATCAATGCGTCCATGCGTCTGCGCGATTCGGAGAGCATGGATGCCATTCGGACGGCGACGCACTGGACTCCTTCGCCGGCAAACGACAGCGTCGTCGCCAATCCTTCGGCGGCGATGACGTCGGAACCGGCTGGGGGTGACGGCACCCAGACGAACTCCGGCTTTCGAAACCCTGATCGCCGATACAGTGTTTCGACAGCCGATTCCGCCGTGGTGCGATCGGATGGGCGTGCACACAACCCGTGCGCGAGCCATGCGTCACGCACAGTTTCGACACCGCACATGCATTCGGTGGAGTGAACAGTGTTGTCGGTGAATGTCGCTCGGCGCCCAGCCACCGAGCGAAGCGGCGCGGTGCTCACGCGATTGTGGCGGAGTACGCCTTTCCACTAGTCATACATACGAGCGTGGCACGCGAATGCCCTGAGCGCAAGACCTCCGGCCGACCCCCGCGATCTTCCCTCGCCGACTCGGTCCAGGGGGGTGGCTGGACACCACCCCCAGGGGGTCTAACACGACCCGCCCCTGCGCGCCACGATGGAGGAACAGGAATCGACAGCACCCGCACGGGCCATCAGAAAGCACACCATGACGTCGAGTAACTACAGCGACCCTCCGACCGACGGACCCCAGCAACGCACTTCCTCAACGGGAGAACTCCGAAAGGGCTACTCGCAGTGACGAACTCTGCTCTCTCGTACACCGACCGTGGGCGTACCGGCGAGATGTCTCTCGTCCCGGACCACTCCCCGATCGTCATCGGCCGCTCCTCGTACGCCGACCTGTCACTGCCCGCCGATCCGGACATCTCACGCTTGCACGCCACCGTCGAACGCATCGGAATCCACTGGACCATCACCGACGACGGCCTCTCCCGCAACGGCACCTTCGTGAACGGCACCCGCCTGCAAGGGCGCCAGACACTGCACCCCGGAGACGTCATCCAAGTCGGCGAGAGCATCCTCACCTACCACGGCGAGCCGGGTACGGACTGCGGCGTCACCCACATCGGGAACACCGTCGACGTCGACATAGTTCTCACCCCCGCCCAACGGAATGTCCTTACCGAACTGTGCCGGCCATTCCACGACGGCACCGACCACCCCATCCCGGCATCGAACCGCCAGATCGCCGACGCCCTGCACCTGAGCGCCGAAACCGTCAAGACCCATCTCCGTGCCCTCTTCAGCGCGTTCCAGATCGAGGATCTCCCTCAGAATCAGAAACGCTCCCGACTCGTCACTCTCGCCCTCAGCAACGGCGTCCTGAACTAGGATTGCGCCCGGCTCCAGGCCGAAGGGGTCGATTTCCCACCCCAGGATGCGTTCCGGCGCGCGGGAGGTCCGGCGGATCCTGTTGTTGTCAACAACGTCTACCCAGTGAGGCATGCATGGATCCGATCACGGTGATTGTCGGTGGCGCGGTGGGCGCCGTCGCCGCATATGTCGTGCCGCTCTGGCTCATCAAGAGCGGTCGCAGCCCACGGCTGGCCGCGAAACGTGAGGTGTCGACGGCGATCAGCAACCGCGCGCTGCCACCGAACGCAGACATCTGTTCGTGGCGAACGCGACTGGTCGAGAACCGACGGTCGGGCGCCCGCGGCCGCTGGGCGATGCTCGCCGCCGGGCTCCTCATGTCATTCGTCGCGCTGACCAACTTCGCCGACGAGGGTGGCTCACTCCTGACGTGGGTGTTCGCCGGGTCGGCTGCTTTGTTACTTGTCGACGCGTTCGGGATGCATCGCCAGGTGAAGCAAGCCGATGCGCTACTCGCGGCGATCAGCGCATGGCCAACTGGAACAAGGAATTCCAGCGCTGGTTGAATGGACACTCGCATCGGTGTTCGGTCGTACGTCAGCAATCGCGAATACACTGTGCCCGCAAGTACGCTCGCCGATCTCGGCGGGGCCGATACTTGCGGCAAGGAGGACGCATTCGCATGCGACGCGTCGTGCGGGCATTCTGGGGGCCTCGACCGGAGCCGGTCGAGGCGCTGGCGGGGCGATGGCGGCTGACGTTGGAACAGGTCTCGCGGCTGCTGCCGGAAGCCGCGTCGCCGGCAGGAGGCGCGTGGCGGCAGGTGGACGCGTCGGGACCGGATACCGCGTGTGCGCCGGATGAGCTGACGGCGGTTCTTCTGGTCGCGCAGGAGGCGGAGGCGTGGTCGGATCTGACGGGCACCGGGTTGCGGTTGGTGTGCACTGGTGAGGCCGGGTGGTCGGTCGAACTCTCCGGCGTGGCCGGGGGTACCCCGCAGTTTCTGCTGCAGTCGCTGGTGATGGGTGTCGACGCGCCCGACGGTGCCGTCGTCCCCGAATCCGAACTGCTCGCGATGCTCGCGTCGGTGTGGGAGCCGGACTTCGGCGACGTGACCGACGACGACATTCTCGACGCCCTGGAAGACGACGCCGGATTCGTCGTCGGCGATCCTGTGGTCGGCCGGTACGGCTACCTGTGCCCGGCCCGCGCAGTCCTGATACCCGACGGACTGGAGGCGAGCCGTCGAGCCGTTCCGGACGGCGGCGTGCTTCTGCACATCGCAGCCTCGGGCACGATCGACACGGTGGTCAGCGTGTACGAGCGGCTGCGGGACGCGGGCGCACTCGCACCGCTCCCACGGCCGCTGGACCGGCCGACGCTGTGAGGTCGCGGACGGCCGCGCACGTCAACCGAGTGCTACTCGCCTTCGGGTTCTGCAGTCCTCGGCTGCTCCGTCTGCTTGGGTGCAGCCGGCACCCATTCCCGCAGTTGCTGCACCACAGTTCCATAGAACGCGTCCGCCGAGGACGTCACGCTGCTGATGAAACTCGCCGCCGTTCCCGACCTTCGGCCGCTCATCGGGAATGACTGCTCGAGGCAGAAGGACACGATGTCTCCGGACCGGCCGGCGGTGAGCACTTTCGGATCGGCCCGCACCGCCGCGATGTGCTCGCAGGCTTCATTCCCACGCTCGGAGAACACGGCCTCCACCTGAACGTCGCCGGGGACCTCCTTGAGTTGCCTGAGCAGCCACGACAGCCGGCGACCGGAGGTTCCCTCGTTCGGTGCCTCCACGGTGGTCCGGCAGCGGATCTTGTTGGTCCGCACATCCGCGATCATCACCAGATCACCCGCAGTCTCCGGGATCCGCAGAACCGCCTCGAACACGCCGTCGGCCGCCAACCGCTCGGCAACCGCCGCGTTACGGGCCACCGGATCGGTGCTGTGCCTGCGCGGCAGGACGTGCTTGACGGCGACCCCCAACTCGGCGGTCAGTCGAAGCGCGAGATGCCGGGACAGGGACACCCAGGTGTCGGCCACGGTGAGGGCTTTCTGGTCGCCGGCGCGCAGAGTGCCGGCGGTGACTGCGTCGCGCACCGTGACCCAGTGCCGACCCATGTCGACGAACTCGACCGCCCCTGACCGCGGATGGTCAAGGTACCGCAGGAATTCCGCGAGAACCCACGCCTGCAGATCGTCGTCGATTCCGCCATGGGACAGCAGCATCCGCGCCTCGTGCGCCACCTCCGCCCACGACAAATGCCGTAGAGCGACCTTGGCGAGCTTGCGCCGATCGACCTCCACCGGCAACTCCCCCGCGCTGGCCGGGACGTCGTTCGACAGACTGACCACCACGTCGTACTTCTTCTTCCGAGCTACGTCGAGATAGTTCTCCAGTTGCTCCTTCTTCAGCTTGCCGCTGCCGGTCTTGACCTCGAGCAGACCGGTCCACACCCTGCTACCGCGGGATACCTTCAAGACAGCGTCGGGAATCACCTTCGTCTCGCCCCGCTCGTACGCCACCTCCACGTAACCCTCGAACGCGCCCGTGGGAGCGCCCACCCGCGCACACACCGCGCGTGCGAACGGACGCACCGCTTGCATCGTCGCGATCAGTGCGGACGTGGCACGTCGCTCCTGCTCCTCACCCGCGCCGACACCGATGACCGAGAACAACCGGGCCGGCTGCCAGGTGTCCTGTTCGGCGAGACCGAACACGAGTGGCTTCGACTTCTTCACCGCCCGCTTGGCGGTACGGACACCCCGGGTCGTCGCTTTCCGTGGTGCGACCGGTGTGGTGGGCAGTTCGGGCACCAATTGCGGGGTGTCGGAGTCGACCGCCACGACGTCGTCGGAATTCTCGCTGTCGGCTGGCGCGGCGGCGGGTTCGGGGTCCGGGTCGTCGTCGATGTCGACTCCGAAGTCCGTCGCCAACCCCGCCAGCCCCGAGTCCCAGCCCTGCCCGACCGCACGGATCTTCCAGTCGCCGTTGCGGCGATACACCTCGCCGAATACGAACGCCGACTCGGTGGTGGCATCGGCAGTGACATACTCCGCCAACGTGTGCCCGGCGCCGTCGACGACTCGGAGGGCGAGCTTGCCGAGGTCACCGAACCCGCCGACAGCGACACTGCCTCCGAGGGCAACGGTGTGCACATCGTCCGGCACGGCGGACAGGTCGATCGCGATCCTCGCCTGCGCCCCCTCCTCGGTGCCGCTCGTACCCAGGAATCGAATTGACCCATCGGTCGACTCCGGCTGGTTGTAGAACACGAAATCGGCGTCGGAACGCACCTTCCCGTCCCCGTTCAGCAGCAGTGCAGACGCGTCGACCTCGATGTCCGACTCGGTCCACCCGAGCACCACATCGATCTGCTCCACATCAGCAGGCAGGGTCAGGTTCTGCCCCTTGGACAGCATTGGAAGCTCCACCACAACCACCTTCGTTCGACCCGGAACCGCAACAACCCGTGCGGCGGGACAGGGCCTGTGCCGACAACCGACGTCCGTCGCATCAATTGCGCATACTAATCGGTTCGTTTCGCTTGCGGACACCACCTGGCAAACATCGTGTCGTCGCGGACACCCACGGCGTCAGCGGGACGACACACCCCTCGATGCACTGTCAGCTGCGTGAATGACATTGCAGACCAGCCGAAATAAGAACGGGTCTGACACGACCGGACAACAGCGGGCTCAGCGTTCAAGGCCACGCCGTCGATGATGCACAGTCCGCCGGCTACCGTTGAGCGGTGCTCGGGTAGCCGTGCACATGGCCCCGGAAGCACAGGGCACTGACGGTGGCGGCCGAAGGAGCCCGGGGTGTCGGCGTGGCGGATCTCGCCGAGATTCGAACAGCGATCCGACACGCTCGGTACGTGCGAAGATGCGTTCATGCCTGTCGAGGATCACGATTAGCCCGCGAGTGACAGTCGTCCGACGGCGGACGAGGGGCCGTTCACCCTGGCGGTCGACGGCGAGGTCTTCACGGTGAGGCTCCGTGCACAGGAGCCAGGCGCCTGCGACTATGACTGGGAAGCCGGACCGAACTAAGGGTACGGATTCTCCAGCTTTCACCGCGTCGCGTATTCCAGCACTCAAGACCGAGCAAATACTCCATCGGCGTACCAGCTGGACACGATCGATGAGCATCGCGAGTCGATTCGCGACTTCCTTCGTCAGATCGACCCCGAAACCGGCTACATCGGCGACAAGAACACCGTGCGCCCGAGCGCCGAGGACATGGGCGGGGGCCACCGATCCGCCTCCGGCACAATTCGATCCACCGAGTGTCCGGTACTCATCGTGTCGGTGTGCGAGTTGGTTCAGTCCGGAACTGTGCGTGCGGACAGCGTCGAGCCGGTTAACCTGGACCTGTAGGTGATCACCGATATCAAGGAGCCCTGTGCGCAAGCGCCTTTCGTTCGCGACCGGCGCAGTGGTGGTTGCCGGTCTGGCAGCGGGGGTGTTCTTCAGCGCTGCAGCCTCCGACCTCATTCCTGCCTCCGTTCCCGATGTACCTGATGGCGGCGCAGAAGATATTGGACCGACGCCAAGCCGAGGAATCGTCCGTAGCTGGGACATCGAGGGTATGCAGGGCGTTATCGACGGAGACGATATCCCGGGAGGATGCCACATCCTGTTCGCGGCGGTCGCAATAGACGGATTCCCCGCACTGTCCACGGGACAACAGGTGGAATTCGAATGGTATCGCGACGAACAGTCCGAGTCGGGCTTTCCATATGAATGCAGTCGGGCCTGGCCGGCCGGAGAGCAGCCCTATGACGAGCCGGAGGCTTTCAGCTCAAGAGCGTGGACGGTCCGGGCGGACGGCACCGTCGAAGAGATCACAGAGACGGATCTAGCGGAGCCGGTTCCAACCCTGCCCCGTGTCACCGGCCAGGCAATGGGCACCGTGCAGATGTGGAACGACGAGGAGGGGTGGGGCGTCATTGACTCCGCTCAGACACCGGGCGGTTGCTGGGCCTTTTACAGCGAAATCGTCGGAGATGGGTTCCGCAGCCTTGTTGTGGGTGCCACCGTCACGCTCGACTGGGAACAGCTAGCCGATCAGGACGGCTATCGGTATCGGGCCACACGCGTGGAGCAACACGGCGGCTAGTGCGTTGACCGCGAACGTTGGCCGGGGTGGGTGACACATCGCTGAGAATCCGGCGGTATGTCCGGGGATTGCTGCACTCTCGAGGGCAGTAGTCTGCGCACACTCGCCGCCTACCTGGCCGACAACCCGGGTCGTGGGGATCGGGCGCGAGCGGCTGCGACAGATCCCGCGTGCGCGTGGAATCACGTTCCAGCGCACCCGCACGTGGTAAGAGTCCACCGACCCGGACAAGGACGCGAAGCTGGACCGGATCGAGCAGGTCACCACCGAGCACCCGGACCGGTGCTTCGCGTTCGACCAGTTCGGCCCGTTGTCGATCCGGCCCTGCCACGGATCGGCGTGGGCACCGCGGTCCAAGCCGCATCGGCTGCCCGCGACCTACCGCCGCACCCACAGCGAATGCCAACAACTCTGGGGCCGACCACGGGCTGGCGCAGCCGCGGCTTGACCGGTGAACGTTCGTGGTCAACGCACTAGCACCTCAGTAGTTGGCGGCGAGACAGTGACCACTCAGTCATCGACTGGCGGTCAGCTCATGAGGATTCGAAGCACACATCTCAGAAATGCTTTCTGCGACCCGAACCGCCAGATGATCCCGGCCCGGAGTCCCTCGGACGGAGGATGTTCCACGCCGATCGGTGCAATGCCACTGCTGCGCCGGTCAAGTGGCGTCACACCATCACCGACTTTCATCGACACCTCGAACAACTCGACCGACACCTGCAGGCGGCATAACCCCCTGCCAACTTATGAAACCGACCACTAGGATTGCACCGTGGACGGTGTCTGGCCACTTATTGGCAGGGATGAGGAACTGCGGCGCATCTGGGCGGCCGTCGAAGGCTCTGGTGATGGCTCTGGGGTTCTTGTGGCGGGCGGTGTCGGTGTTGGCAAGACTCGGTTGGCGAGTGCCGCCGTCGCCGTACTTGCCAAACGGCACGCCGTCCGGTGGGTCACCGCTACGGCCTCGGCCCGAACACTTCCGTTGGGAGCGTTTGCTCAATGGGCGCCGATCTCTCAGGCCGACCCGATGATGGTCATCCATACCGTCATCACAGCGCTCACTGCCGGCGACAGGCCCGTAGTCGTGGCCGTTGACGACGTTCACCTGCTCGACGACCTGTCTGTCGTCGTCATCCAACAGCTCGTGCAGCGCGGCCTTGCCAGGGTCGTGCTCACCCTCCGCAGCACAGAACCGGCCCCCGACACCATCACCACGCTCTGGAAAGACGCGTTCCTCGCCCGACTCGATTTAGATCCTCTGGGCGAGAACGACACTGAACGCTTGCTTTCGCAAGCGCTCGCTGGGCCCGTCGCCCCCGCAACGGCGGCCGAAATGTGGAACCTGACCCGCGGCAATGTGCTGTTCCTGCGGCATCTCGTTCGCCAGGAACGGGACGCCGGACGGCTCGTCAGCGACGTCGGCATCTGGCGGTGGACCGGCGAACCCGTCGTCTCACCCACCCTCGCCAAACTCATTACCGGCCAGCTTGGTTCGCTGACCGAGGACACCGCAGAAGTCCTCGACTACCTCGCGATCGGCGAACCCATCGACGGCACGGTGTTGGAAATTCTCACCAGCCCGCATGCGGTCAAGGAAGTGCATTCCCGCGGACTCATCGACATGACCGGCGACAACGGCGATATCGACGTCCGCCTCAGCCACCCCCTCTATGGTGAAGTCCGTCGCAGCACTGGAAACCTCCTACAACTGCGCCGCCTGCGCGGTCGTCTCGCAACGGTCCTGTCCACCCGCGCCGATCCGACACCCGCAGCTTTGTTGCGACGGGCGGTGCTCACACTCGAATCCGACCTGCGGCCCGACCTGGGGCTTTACCTCTCCGCCACTGCCACCGCACTGCGGCTCCACGATGCTCCCCTCGCCCTTCGTTTCGCGGATGTCGGGCACATATCCGATACCGGCTTTCAAGGCGCGATGCTGCACTACTGGGTGCTCAATAACGTCGGTCGGGCACAGGACGCATTCACCCTGCTCGAGGCGCTCGATCAGAACGCGCTCACGATCGAGGAGCGAAGACGACTGTCCGTCATGCGAGTCGGCACCCTCTGCTGGAGCCTCGGCGATCCGGAACGGGCGAGGCAAGAACTGGCAATCGCCAAGTTAGCGCCCCATAATCACACATCATCCGAGCTAGCCGCATTCGAAGCACTCCTCGAGTCAGTGCAAGGCCGACCGGAACACGCGATCGCCGCAGGAAATGTGGTGTTTCAGGCTGCACCGAGCGATATGGCATTCGTGCTCACCTCCTGCGCCCTTGTCATTGCCCACGGCTACTCGGGACATGCCGCCAAGGTATTTCCGTTGACCAAGCGGGCCTCCGCTTTGGTCGCAACATCTAGTGATGCTTCCGCGCTGGAGTACGGGATCGTCTACTTCCACATCGAGGCAATGTTCATCGCGGGGTACCTTCAGGCCGCGGAACAAGTCATGACCCAGTTTGTCGACTATGCCGCGCACACTCCGGGAACCATAGGTTTGTTCGTGTCGTTGCTCCACAGCTACGTTGACCTGTCCCAAGGTCGTCTGAGCGCTGCGCTCGAGGTTCTGAACAGGGCGAATCGCGAATTCGGTACGACCATGTACGACAGGTCGGCTGTCGTGAGCTGCCGGGTTTACCTGATTCTCGCGTTATCACATCGCGGCGACGGGAAACGCGCAGCGAAGCTGGTGCGCGATCTCGACACGTTGAATCCTTACGGCTTCCTCCGATCAGCGTGCACCCTCGCCAAAGCTTGGGCTGCGGCCGCCCAAGGGATGATCGCCGATGCAATCCGCCTCGCCCGGAATGCGGCCGTGATCGCGGCCGATCGCGGCCACTTCGGCCAAGAAACCATGTGTTTGCAAGCCGCATCGCAATTCGGCGATCGCACCACCGCGCACCGGCTGAACGAGCTCACAGCCCTCGTCGACGGTCCTCGCATTCACGCCGCTGCACTGCATGCCAACGGCCTGACCAGCGTCAACGGCGAAAAACTCGCCGAAGCCTCACGACTGTACGAGGAATTCGGTGACATCGTCGCAGCGACCGATGCCTCGGCGCAAGCCGGAACTCTCTTCCGTGAACAGCAACATCATGGTTCCGCACTGACAGCCATCGAACGTGCCAGGACGCTGGCAGGCACCCACCGCGGACTCGACACCCCCGCGCTGCGCCGGGTCGGCGAAACCACTCCACTCACGAGGCGGCAGCGCGAAATCGTCGCCCTCGTCGCCCAAGGCTTCACCAACAAAGAGATCGCCGGACGCCTCGGCGTCTCCATCCGCACAGTGGAAGGCCACCGCTACCACGCCAGACTGCGCTGATCGCGCGTCGCCGCAATTACCAGAAATCGCGTAGTCGACTACGCGGTTCAAATCCGCGACTGAGCGTGACGATCATTGCTGTCGCATCCAACTCGAGAAGCGCTTCGAGGCGATAAGCAAGCCCAGCCCCCGGAGGGTGCGTCCGGACTGCAGTTCGAAGCGTCCTCATGGAGGAGTAACTCATGAATACCGACAAGCACCTCAAGCACCTCGGCGAGCTGGCGGTGGCAGTGGGCATTGGGCTTGCGGTCGCGCCGGTCGGCACAGCGGTGGCAGCACCGTCCGTCGGAGACTCGTCCACGTCGTCGAGTTCCGATTCCTCCGACCAGACATCGTCCGACGGGAGAACCACGGACCGGTCCACGGACGGGACCTCGTCGGACAGGACGTCATCCGGCGCATCCCGAACCGACTCGGATTCGTCGAGCGGAGGATCCGGATCGTCGACGACCGACGACTCGACCACGGATTCACAATCCACGTCCGGCACGGATTCGCAGTCCACGACGGGCACCGAATCCACGTCCGGCACTTCGAACGACGACGTGACCGGGTCCGGCGCGACGACACCCGGCACCCCTACAGCACCCGACTCCACGACACCCGACAGTTCGTCGGTTGTGAACGGCGGTGAAATGCCGAACTCGGGCACGACAGCAGACGAGTCCGAGCCAGTCGGATCGAGTTCTGCCGCCACGGCACCGGCCACGATCGACGAGTCCGATGCCGCGATCGCGCCGGCCGACCGGCCTCCGGCACGAGCGGTCACCGAGCAATCGGATTCGTCCGCGTCACCGGCACAAGTCCAGGGTCACGACAGCGCACCTGCCGGCGACGCCAGTGCGCCGATCCCGCCGACCATCCCGGCTACGGACAGCTCCGGCACCGCTCTCGCCCCTGCCATGGCGGAAGACCCGGCAGCACGCGGACCCGTCCCGGACGCGACAGCAGCGATTTCGGAAGCAGTTCCGGCGACGGCTCCCACGAACATCACGATCGAGGCGACGACAGCCCCGACGCGCCCGGTGCCCGACACCCGTGTCGATGGGCCGCAGCACGGGACGCAGGCATTGGCCCCGTCTCTCCCCACCGCGGCGGTGGACGTCGCATCCAATGTCGTGTCGAAGGTGCTCGGCGCCCTCGGGCTACGTCCGTTCCTGTCGAATGACCCGCAGGTACCGATCGAGTCGCCGACGTTCTGGGCGCTGGCCGCGGCATGGTGCCGTCGGCAGGAGAAGGTGTTCACCACCGACGCGAATCCAACGCTGGCTGCCGCGCCCGTCACGACCAGCGAGCCGATCGAATCGTTCGCCGTCGCGAGCACCGTATCCACCAGCACGAACGCTGCATCCGCTGCCGGGCCGATCGTCGATGTGCCCGACCGCAGCACCGGTTCGGTGCTCACCTCGATCAATTCGTTCGATTACAGGGTCACAGGATCGCCGAGCCGCGGAACGGTCACTGTGGACGACGCGACCGGCCACTTCATCTACACCCCCACCCAGGCAGCGCGCCAGTTGGCCGCTCTGGACCCGAGCACCGATTACAACTCGTTCGACTCATTCACCGTCACCCCGATTTCCGGGCACTCCGGCAACCCGGTGACCGTGCAGGTGCCGGTGTCTGCGGCACGGATGCAGGTCGCGCAGTCCATTACTGTCGGTTCCAACCCATCGGGTGTGGTGTCCGCCGACACCATCTCCGGCACCAAAACCTATGTGGCAAACCAGGGTTCGAAGAGCGTATCCGTGCTCGACGCAAATAACGCCGTCGTCGGCTCGGTGACCGTCGGCACCTCGCCGACCGGCGTCGCGGCCAATCCGGCCGGCACCCGGGTGTACGTCACCAACAGCGTCAGCGGCAACGTGTCGGTGATCGACACCACCACGAACAAGGTCGTCGCCACCGTCAAGACCGGCACGACTCCCAGCGCCGTGGCGGTCAACCCCACCGGCACGCGCGCGTATGTCACCAACAGCAGCAGCGGCAACGTGTCGGTGATCAACACCGCCAACAACACCGTCGTCGCCACCGTCAAGACCGGCACCACACCCAACGCCGTCGCCGTCAACCCCGACGGCACCCGTGTGTACGTCACCAACCGCAGCAGCAACACCGTCTCGGTGATCAACACCGCCAACAACACCGTCGTGGCCACCGTCAAGACCGGCACGACTCCCAGCGCCGTCTCCGTCAGCCCCGACGGCAAACGTGTGTACGTGACCAACCGCGCCGGCAACAGCGTCTCGGTCATCGACACCGCCAACAACACCGTCGTCGGCACCGTCGCCGTCGGGTCGCGGCCGACCGACGTGCGGGTGTCCCCCGACGGAAGCGCAGCCTATGTCGTCTCCGATCCGGACACGCTGACCGTCATCGACACGCGCACCAACACCGTCGTGTCCACACTCTCCCTCGACTCGACCACCGAGTCCGGCGACCATTCCATCGTGCTCAGTGCCGACGGTTCCCGGATGCTCGTGACCGATGCGGCCGATGGGCGGGTGCGGTCCCTGACGCTCACCTACGTGAACTCCGCGCCCACAGCGAGCTGGACGGTCGGCGCGCCTCGGGCGTCCGACGGCGCGGTCGTCGTCACCCTCGCCAACCCCACGGATCCGGACGGCGACCCGGTGACCTTCACGAACACCGCGCCCGGGTCCGGATCGGTCATCTCCGACGGCTCGACCTTCACCTACACCCCGACCGCAGCCGCCCGCGACCTCGCCCTGCAAACACCGGGAGAGGACGCCGACCACTTCACCATCGCCCTCACAGACGGCCAAGCTGTGACGAACATCCCTGTCACCGTTTCGGTTTCGCCGACCCCTCCCCAGGTCGCGTTCGACGTCGAGTCGACGGAGATAGCGGTGGGGTACCCGACCGACGCGGCCGTCGTCGACGACCGGATCTACGTCGTCAGCGAGGACGGCTACGTGCGGGTCATCGACGCAGATGGGACCGTCGGGGCACCGATCGCGGTCGACTGGGGTTCGTCGACGATCGCTTCCGCTCCGGCTGTGCACCGGGTGTACGTCAACAGCGGGTACACCGGCACCATCGACGTAATCGACACGACCACCGGCACCGTTGTCACGACTATCTCGGTTCCCGTCTCACCCGACTTCCAGGGATACGATCTGACGCAGAAGATGATTGCCAGCCCCGACGGGACGCGTCTCTACACCAGCGGCACGGATGGCACCGTGTCGGTCGTCGACACGGCCACGAACACCGTCGTGGCTTCGCAACCGCTCGGCTCCTACGGCAGCCTGGAAGTCAGTGCCGACGGCCGCTACCTGATCGGCGCGAACGGGTCGACCATCAGCGTCATCGACACCGACTCCCTGACCACGGTCGGCACCATCACGACCGGGCCCACGTGGGACCACACCAGGACGAGCAGCGAATTCACCGACGTCTCGCACAGCCTCACCGTCGTCAACGGGAACCAGCTGTACATCACCCAGCACGTCAGCACCGTGGAACTCGCCACCGGCGGCTACTCCAACGGACAGTTCATCGTCGACAGCACCGGACGGCTGTGGCGGGTGACTGGCGGATACGGACTCGTCACCGTGATCGACATCGATCCGGCCAGTGCCACGTACGGCAGCACGCTCGCGAACGTGCGACTGACCGGCGACGCCCAGGACCTGGCGCTGAGCCCCGACGGCAGCCAGGCATTCGTCACCGTCGGGGACGGACGAACCGTCGCAGTGATCGACACCACCACGAACACCGTCGTCGGAACCTTCGTCACCGACCAGGACGGCGCGGTCACCGGGCCCTACGGTCCGCTCCGAAACGTGCTGCTCGCGGGCGACACGCTGTACGTCACCGACTACCACGACGACGCCGTGTACGCGGTCTCCGGCCTGACGATCGGCGCGCCCGCGGCCCTGACGGTGTGAACACCCGGCGGCCGAACACTGGACAGGGAACTTCTCGCCCAATACTTCGGCCGCACAGAGAAAGTGGGAGTGCCGTGAACACGCGTCATAGAATGGCTCGTCGACGACCCGACCAAGCGACCGACGGGTGCCCGTCGCTTGGTCGGCACCTCGCACGGAAGCTGAGGTTGAAGTTGAACTTCAGGCCCCGGTGGCGATACTCCCAACAGAAAGTCAAGCCCAGCAAGAATAGCGATTCAATGTCGGGCGCTGGGCGCGTAATCTACTACATGAGGCTTCTCGGCGCTTCTAAGCGCTTCTTAGCGCTACCTGTCGCCCGGTGCCGCGCCGTACAAACCCGAAGATTGGAGCAGAGATGCGTATCTTGCGTGCGTTTGTAGGAGGGATCGCTGGGGCGATCATTCTGGTTCTGGGACTGTCTCTTCACGCGCCTGTGCCCACTGCTCAGGCCGAGTGTCTGAGAATGCCGTACTTCACGCCGTTCGGATATGCCAACTTCGATTTTCCCCCGCGAATGGTTGCGCTGGTGAACGACAACGAGATCGCAGTCGAAGGCATCGCACCGTTCGAGGCCAAGCCCGGGAAGACCGGCCTCTATCTGCCAATCGGCTCGCACACCAACTACATCGACGCATGCCAGGGCGTGTACTATCCCGGCGGCCCGAGATTGATCAGTAAGACCGGGAATTCCGTTGCAGTCGAGAATATCTGGCTGCGGATGGACGGCGCCTACGGGCTTGTGACGATCAACGGGGTCCCACAAGGCGAGCGGATGGTCGCCACCTACAATGTGGGCGAAATGATGCCGACGCTCATGACGCCACACGGCGGAGGGATCGGCCCCACATATTGGCCGTTCCGCTTCACCCCATATTTCGCGCAGGTCTTCAACGACACCGCCGGCGCCAACCTCGTCCAGCCCGGTGAGGTGTTCGCTAATCTCGACGCCGTCGGGAAGTTTGCGCCCTGATCTGACACGAGATCAGATGAAGCCCCGGATCGAGTTCGACTGCGAGATCCCGCGGTCGCCGAGTTCGTCTCGGCCACCGCGGTTCCCGACCCGAGAATGTCCGTCGATAGCTTGCGTCGGACGATCAACCCGTGATCGCGAGCTAACGACGACGAGCGATACCCACTACACGGGTTGTGGCGTTGAAGGCCGCCTTCAACGCGCGATCAGCAATCGAACCGTCGGGCGGTACAACTTGAACTGGCGGGCGAATTCCATTTGGTCGTAGCGCACCGTGTTGGTGACGACCTTTCCGCCGGCGATGACGCAGTGGTCGAATCCCTCGAATTCGATTCGCCGACCGGTGGCGGCGACGCCGACGAAGGTGCCGACGTGCCGCCCGGTCAGGCGCCAGTGGACGAGAACGTCGCATTGGAGACGTCGTTCGGCGGAGGGATTGTTGTAGGTCGGGCTGCGATCAGACATCTTTACTCAATGCAGGTTGACGCGAGGCACGCTGGCATGCAGCCTCGGCACTGCGGAACGAGACACTGACACAACACGACCACGGCCGAATCCACGTGCCGCGGCCGGTCGGCTCCTATTGTCCTCCGCGCCGCCGGCGATGTCACCGATGATTCGCTGAGGGAAAGAGACGCTCCGGCCGACAGTGCATCGAAAGCTCTTTCCGCGCTCAGGGCGCAGCAGACGTGCGAAAAGATCGACGAGCATTCACCCGTCACATTGGAGTAGCTACATGCGCGTAACGCAATCAGACCGCGCGCGATAGTCGAGTGAGAGCATCGACTCGGTCAGGGACGGCGGTTCGTCCCGAATGCGAATGGAGTGCAAGTGAAGCGGGCTATCGCGGCAACCGTCCTGTCCCTCATCCCCTTCGGCCTCTCCGTGTCGATAGCATCCGCCGATCCCGTCGATACCGACCCGTTCGGGTACAAGGACCGGACCTCCTATTTCGTCACCCCTGTGGATCCTGGAGCGTTCGGCGCGAACGCCGACAAGTCGATCATCCTGAGTCCGTATGGCACTAGCCGAACGATCGAGTGTGCGTCCTTCCACGGGCAGGGTTGGTGTCGCCAGTTCGACCACCTCGACAATGAGCACAAACTCGATCAGGTGAAGATTCCGACCGGGTCGAGCGAGTGGGACTACCGCGGGGTGTGGATCTATAACCCGTTCTGACACGCGAGCCAGATTCTCCGTTCGAAGCCACCGCGGGGGGCGCGTTTGCGAACGGCTGCTTGTTTCACCTGTGCCTTCGGTGATGACCTTCGCGTGGAGGGTCGCCCCATTGCAATCCGCTGCAACCTTTATTGCGCACGTCATATCTCCCTACATTCATGACCCGGGTTACACGAGGCACGAACCGTTCCGGCGCCGCATCGCGATCGGAGGTCGGCCCCGAGGTAGCCGGCGACAACGCAGAAACCAAGGGAGTGCAATGGCGCTGAACAAGAATTCGTTACTGAGCGCGTATCGGAAGATGTCCGAGATCCGAGCGTTCGAAGACCGGCTTCACGAGGAGAACGCCACCGGCGACATTCCCGGCTTCATCCACCTGTACTCCGGTCAGGAAGCCATTGCCGTCGGCGTGTGCGAGAACCTGCAGGACAGCGATTACATCGGGTCCACCCACCGCGGTCACGGGCACTGCATCGCCAAGGGGTGCGACCTCCACGGGATGATGGCGGAGATCTTCGGGAAGGACGACGGCCTCTGCCACGGCAAGGGCGGTTCGATGCACATCGCCGACCTGTCGGTGGGCATGCTCGGCGCGAACGCCATCGTCGGCGGGGCACCCTCCCTCGCCATCGGCGCGGCGCTCAGCGCGAAGACACTGCGCAACGGCGGTGTCGCCGCCTCGTTCACCGGCGACGGCGGCTCCAACCAGGGAACGGTCTTCGAAGCCATGAACATGGCTGTCGTGCTCGACCTTCCCATCGTCTTCGTCACCGAGAACAACGGTTTCGGAGAGGCCACCGGCCGGGACTACGCCGTCGGCGCACCCAGTATCGCTTCCCGTGCGGCTTCGTTCGGCATGCCTGCCGTGACCGTCGACGGAACCGACTTCTTCGCCGTGCACGAGGCAACCCGTGAGGCCGTCGAGCGTGCGCGCATGGGAGGCGGACCCACGTCGATCGAGGCGATCGCGTACCGCTGGCACGGACACTTCGAAGGTGACGCGCAGCTGTACCGCACCGCGGATCAAGTTGCGGAGCTGCGCAAGACGAAAGACCCGCTGCTGAACTTTCGCAATCACCCGGACAGCAAGAAGGTGTCCGCGAAGGAGCTCGACGCGATCGACGCCGATGCGCGGGCCCGCGTCGACGACGCCGTGGCGAAGGCCCGGCACGCCGAGTATCCGCCATTGGCAAACCTTCTGACCGACGTCTACGTGTCGTACTGAGAGTGAGAACAGAAATGACAACGTCGAAGACGACGTACCGCGAAGCAATCAAGGCCGCGCTCGCCCAGGAGATGGAACGCGACGCGACGGTCGTGCAGATCGGTGAAGACCTCCGTGGCGGCCAGGCGGGTACCAATCCGGAACTCGAGTCCGGAAAACTCGAGGCGTTCGGTGGGGTGCTGGGTGTGACGAAGGGCCTGTGGACCGAATTCGGTTCCGACCGGGTCATCGACACCCCGATCACCGAGTCCGCGATCATCGGCATGGCAGCCGGCGCCGCATTGACCGGGCTGCGTCCGGTCGCCGAACTGATGTTCATGGACTTCTTCGGAGTCTGCTACGACGCCCTGTACAACCAGGCGGCGAAGTTCCGCTACATGTTCGGCGGCAAGGCCCGCACCCCGCTCGTGGTGCGCGGCATGATCGGTGCCGGATTCTCGGCGGCGGCGCAGCATTCGCAGTCCCCGTACAACGTGTTCGCCGCGGTCCCCGGCCTCAAGGTCGTGGCCCCGTCCAACGCATATGACGCCAAAGGCCTTCTCATCCAGTCCATTCGCGACGACGACCCGGTGGTGTTCTGCGAGCACAAGACCCTGTACGACCTGAAGGGCGAGGTTCCCGACGAGCCGTACACGATCCCGTTCGGGGTCGCCAACTACACCCGGGAAGGTACGGACGTCACGATCATCGCGCTCTCGGCGATGGTGAACGCCGCCAACACGGCCGCCGACAAACTTGCCACCGAGGGCATCTCCGTCGAGGTGGTCGACCCGCGGACCGTCTCGCCCCTCGACGAGGAAGGCATCCTCGAATCCGTCGCGTCCACCGGACGGGTCGTGATCGTCGACGAGTCCGCGGCGCGGTGCGGATTCGGTCACGACGTCGCCGCACTGATCGCCACCAAGGCGTTCGGTTCGCTGAAGGCACCGATCGAACTGGTCACCCCGCCGCACACCCCGGTGCCGTTCTCCCCCGTGCTCGAACAGGCATGGCTTCCCAACGCGGCGCGCATCGAGGCCGCGGTACGCAAGGTGGTGACTGCCTGACCATGAGCGACATCAAGCTGATCGAAGTTCCCAAATGGGGCCTGTCGATGGACGAGGGCACCGTTACCGCGTGGTTGATCGACGAAGGATCGCCCTTCGCAAAAGGCGATCTGATCTGCGAGATCGAGACCAGCAAGATCACCAACGAGTTGGAGGCGCCGTTCGACGGCGCACTGCGGCGCATCGTCGCCAAGCCGGGTGCCACGCTGCCGGTGGGTGCGGTCCTGGCGGTGTCGGCGGACGCGGCCGTCTCCGATGCCGATATCGAGGAGTTCCTGACCGGAATCGGAGCGGATCACGTCCCAACATCCGAGCCGGAGCGGACACCGGGCGGGCAGCCCACGCCCGCAGAGCCGCGCGTGACTACTACCCCGTCCACTCCGGCGGCCCAGGAATCGGCGCGGCCATCCGGCACCACCGCCGTCCCGGATTCGCTACGGGGACGGACGAATGGCGACGTCTTCGCGACGCCGCACTCCCTGCGGTTGGCCGAGAAACTGTCGATCGACCTGGGCCGGGTGGCCGGGACCGGCCGCGACGGCCGGATCTCGCTCGCCGACGTCCACGATGCGATTCGCTCGGCAGGCGGAACCGTCGCAGAGGCACCGTCGCCGACTCGCTCAGGTGTGCCCGGACGCTCCGCCGAGGACGACGGCGCGGTCGAGGCGACGCCGGTGGCACGTCGACTGGCGAAATCTCTGGGCATCAACCTGCACGACTGCCGGGCCACCGGTTCGCGGGGGCGCGTCTGCGAGGCGGACGTCCGGGAAGCCGAAAGGGCGTTCCGACCGGTTCCCGAACCGACACCGGCGCCCGCCGGCGGTACGGACACCCTGCACGCGCTACCCGAGTTCGAGACGATCCCCTTCAACTCGATGCGCAAGGCGATCGGTCAGCGCCTGCAGGAATCGAAGCGCAACGCCCCGCACTTCCGGCTCAGCGCGGACCTCGAGATCGACAATCTCCTCGCACTCCGCACGGAGATCAACGCAACTGTGCCGGCCGTCAAGCTGTCGGTCAACGACTTCGTGGTCAAGGCCTGCGCCGCGGCGTTGCGCAAGGTCCCGGACGTCAACGTCCAGTTCGACGAAGCGGCGCAATCGGTGCTGAGATTCTCCGCCGCCGACATCTCGGTGGCCGTCGCCTTGCCGTCGGGGCTGATCACGCCGATCGTTCGCGGAGCGGAGAGCAAGAGTCTGGCCGAGATCTCCGGTGAGGTTCACGCATTGGTGACCAGGGCCAAGACCGGCAAGCTGACGCCCGAGCAGTTCCAGGGCGGCACGTTCACCATCTCGAACCTCGGTATGTTCGGCGTGCGCGAATTCGACGCGATCATCAACCCACCGCAGGGCGCCATCCTCGCCGTCGGTGCGGGGCAGCAGCGGCCGGTCGTCGTGGACGGCCGGGTGGAGGTCCGTACGATGCTGACCGTCACGCTGTCGTGCGACCACCGCGTGATCGACGGCGCCCTCGGCGCGACGTTCCTGCAGGAACTGCGGCGCGTCGTCGAATCACCCGCGTTGATGCTGGTCTAGGGAGTGTTGATGACTGAAAACTACGACGTCCTGGTGATCGGAAGCGGACCCGGCGGCTACGTCGCCGCCATCCGCGCCGCCCAACACGGACTCCGCACCGCGGTGATCGAACGGGACCGGCTCGGCGGCATCTGCCTGAACTGGGGTTGCATTCCCACCAAGGCCCTGCTGCACGGTGCCGACGTGGCGCACACGCTGGCGAATCTGCGTCCCCTCGGGTTCTCCACCAGCGGTGTCGAATTCGACATGGCGCAACTGGTCGAGTTCAGCCGTGGGGTGTCGGGGCGGTTGTCCGACGGCATCGGGTATCTGATGAAGAAGAACGGCATCGACGTGATCACCGGCACCGCGCGACTGACCGGAAAGGGTGTGGTGGGTGTTCGGGAGGACGGTGACTCGGCGTCGCCGCTCACCGAGTACCGGGCCGACCACATCATCCTCGCCACGGGTGCGCGTCCCCGTTCGGTGCCCGGGGTGACACCGGACGGCGATCGGGTCTGGACCTACTTCGACGCGCTGGTGCCCCAGGAACTTCCGAAGTCGCTGCTGGTCATCGGTTCCGGTGCGATCGGCGTCGAGTTCGCGAGCCTCTACCACGATTTGGGTAGTGCGGTCACGCTCGTCGAACTGGCACCGCAGATCATGCCCGTCGAGGATGCCGCGGTGGCCGGCCACGTGCGTCGGCAGTTCGAGAAGCGCGGGATCGAGATCCACACCGGCGCCTCGGTGTCCGGACTCACCGTCGGCGCGGATTCCGTCGCCGTGACGGTGAAATGCGCGGACGGATCCCTCGAAGAACGGGTCGTGGAGCGGGTTCTGGTCGCCGCCGGCATCCAGGGCAACGTCGAGAACCTCGGGCTCGAGGACGTCGGCGTCGAGGTGGACCGCGGGTTCGTCACGACCGACGAGTGGTGCCGCACCACCGCATTCGGGATCTACGCCATCGGCGACGTCGCCGGCGCCCCGTGCCTCGCCCACAAGGCGAGTCACGAAGGCGTGCTGTGTGTCGACAAGCTGGCGGGAGCCCCGCACGTGACACCGTTGGACAAAGACTACGTCCCCGGATGCACGTACTCGAGGCCCCAGGTCGCCAGCCTCGGCCTCACCGAGGACCAGGCGCGGGCAACCGGACGTTCCCTGCAGATCGGACAGTTCGATCTGCAGGCGTCCGGCAAGGCACTCGCCATCGGTGAAGCCGACGGCTTCGTCAAGACCATCTTCGACGCCGACAGCGGTGAACTGCTGGGCGCCCACATGGTCGGGCCCGAAGTCACCGAGCAGATCCAGGGATTCGGCATCGCACGATCCCTGGAGGCCACCGGTGACGATCTCGCAGACGTGGTCTTCGCGCACCCGACGCTGTCCGAGGCCATGCACGAATCGGTCCTGTCGGCGCTCGGCCGCCCGGTCAACATGTAGCACTCCCCGCCGAACCGCGGTTGCCTTCCGACACTGCGGTTCGGTGGGAACCACCACCCAGGAATCGACACGTGACTGCCACACCACGAACACCGTCCGGGGCCGTGCAGGCCCCGCCCGGCCGCAAGCTGCTCCGCCTCGAGATCCGAAACGCGGAGACTCCGATCGAACGCAAACCGAACTGGATCCGTACCCGCGCGCGGATGGGGCCCGAGTACTCGGAACTGAAGGGCCTCGTCACACGCGAGGGTTTGCACACCGTCTGCGAAGAAGCCGGCTGCCCCAACATCTACGAATGCTGGGAAGACCGCGAGGCGACATTCCTCATCGGCGGTGAACAGTGCACCCGCCGCTGCGACTTCTGCCAGATCGACACCGGCAAACCCACCGACCTCGACCGCGACGAACCCCGCCGCGTCGCCGAATCCGTCCAGGCGATGGGACTGCGGTACTCCACCATCACCGGCGTCGCCCGCGACGACCTCCCCGACGGCGGTGCCTGGCTCTACGCCGAAACGGTCCGCCAGATCCACCAGCTCAACCCCGGCACCGGCGTCGAGAACCTCATCCCCGACTTCAACGGCAAGCCGGACCTGCTCGCCGAGGTCTTCGACTCCCGCCCCGAGGTCCTCGCCCACAACCTCGAGACCGTGCCCCGCATCTTCAAACGGATCCG
>NZ_JBHUSF010000084.1:0-30652 GCF_042673295.1 Rhodococcus sp. NPDC057014 | reverse complement strand
GGGCTACATTGAGTTCCACCTCGAGGTAAAGGAGTGGATCGAATGTTCTCCCTCGCACGGCTGTCGTGTTTCATCGCCGTCGCGGAGGAACTGCATTTCGGTCGCGCCGCGGAGCGCCTGCACATGACGCAGCCGCCGCTGAGCCGTCAGATCCAGCAGCTCGAAAGCGAACTCGGGGTGCAGCTGATCGACCGCACCAGTCGATCCGTCACGCTCACCGCCGCCGGGGCGGCGTTCCTGCCCGACGCCAGGCGCATTCTGAGTCTGTCGGAGAGTGCCGCCCTGACGGTGCGGCGGGTGCCTGCCGGTGATCTCGGCACCGTCGTCGTCGGGTTCACCGGCGCCTCCGCGCACGCGGTGCTGCCGAGGTTGCTCGAGGCCGCACGCGACCGGCTGCCGGACGTGAAAATCGTTCTGCGGGAGATGGTCACGTCGGTGCAGATCGAATCGCTGATCAGCGGTGAGCTGGATCTCGGGCTGATCCGCCCCATCCTCACCCGGCCCGGCATCGACACCCGCCCCATCCACCACGAACGGCTCGTCGCCGCGCTGCCCGCGGGTCATCCCCTCGCCGACGCCGAGCAGTTGGCGGTGGAGGATTTCGACGACCAGCCCGTCGTCATGTATTCGCCGGTCGACGCGCGGTATTTCCACGAACTGCTCATCAGTACGTTCACGATCGTCGGTGCCTCCCCGCGCTATGTCCAGTACGTCACGCAGGTGCACACCATGCTGGTGCTCGTCCGGTCCGGGCTGGGTCTGGCCCTCGTCCCGGAATCCGCGCAGACGATGCACCCGGAAGGGGTCGTGTTCCGGCCCGTCTCCGCGATCCGCGACCGGCCCGTCCAGATGAACGCCGCCTGGCGCTCGGACAGCCGGAACCCCGCGTTGCGCAGGCTCATGGAGGACGTCCTGCCGCAGCGGGAATGGGAATGAGCACCGGCACGCTCAGAGTGTGAGCTTGCACGTCTGCCCGATGTCGAGCACCCGCAGCACCCGGCCCGTCCCCAGCCACAACGCGCACGACAACGCGAGGTCGGTCAGGACCTCGTCGGTGAAATGCTCGTGACACCGCGCCCAGAAGTCCTCGTCCTCGCGCAGCGCCGTGTGATCGGTGGCGAACCGGTGCGCGAACTCCGCCGCCGTCCGCTCCTCCGCGCTGTACCCGGGCCACGACTCCCATTCGAGGACGTGATCGTAGAAGTGCTCGTCGATGCCCGCGTCGGCGCCGCTGCTGTCGCGGGTGCCGAGGCACACGGCGCACTCGTTGGCCTCCGCGACCGCCATTCGTGCGATCTCCCGCACTCGTAACGGTAACCGGTTCCGGTTGTATACCGCATCCGTGAAGGCGCCGAGCGCACCACCCAGTTCGGGTGAGATCGACAGCCAACCTGCCACGTCATCGTCACTGTAGCTACCTACTCGACTCATTCCCGAATGCTACAGCGGGAGCCGTCGCGGGCGATAGATCTGACACGTGTTCTATGTTGTGGAAGTCGGCGCGGCAAGCCCGGCCAGGTGCCGTAGCGAGTTGACGAGATGCTCGGGACCGAACGGCGGGAAGTGGAGGTACTGCCGGATGCGCTGCGGTACCGGCGACCAGTCGTAGGTGAGCGTGATCTCGGTTTCGGACGGGCCGAGCGACACGAGGTCGTAGCGCCAGCTCCAGCCGCCGAACTCGAGGTGGCCGTCGTCCTTCTCTTCGCCGGTGCGCCAGGCGATGGCGCGCGGTGGGTCGAGAACCTGGATCTGGTTGGCCACGCGGTAGTTCCCGTTCGGATGGTCGGGGTGGTACATGTCCATCCGGAAGATCTGGCCCACTTCGGTCAGCGGCGCCCGGTCGGCGGCGTCCTGCACCCACCCGGTGCCGTCGATCGCGCAATGGGTTCCCGGGTCGGCCAGCACCGCGAACACCGTGGCGGCGGGCACGGCGACGGTCAGGGTGGCGCTCACATTCTCGTGGTCCACGGTGGGCACGCTCCTCGTCGCCTCGGTCTCCCACAGGTGCGGAAGGGGCCGTTCACTCCATGTTGACTGCCCGGCGGCGCGAAATTCATCGGTCCGCATCCATTTCACGGCCAAAGTGCCTGTAGGCGTGAGTAACACCTGCACCCGAAATATGCGGCTCGGGTCGCCCCGGGGCGCGTAGGTGCTTATGCTCCTGACCAGGTTCGCCGAACGAAGAGGTGCACGATGGCCGACACAAGCGATGACAGGTCGGGGCCCGTCCCCGAGTTGACCGTCGGCACGCGGGTGCTGGTCCGCAGGAAGGCGGAGGCCGACGCGACCGGTGAGGTCGTCGAGGACTACGCGGCACTCACCGAGCCGGGTGGCGCCGGGCACGAGTGGGCGCCGGCGCATCGGTGGGCGATCGCACTCGACGACGGGCGCCTCGTCTTCGCCGACACGGACGAGGTGACCGTCGATCCCAGCCCTCGATCCGGTCGGCGCGGGACGCACCGTCGCGAGAGTTCCGACGAGTAGCGAGTAGTCAGACCCAGGACACGGTGTCGGCCGGGTCCAGGCGGGGGAGCCGATCGAACCACGGGTTCTCCCCGGGATGCCCGATGTTGACGACGAGAATGGACCGGAAGCGGCCGTCGGGGAAGAATTCGGCGTCGATTCCGGCGGCGTCGAAGCCAGCCATCGGGCCTGCGGCCAGGCCCAGTGATCGGACGGCGAGGATGAAGTAGCCGGCCTGGAGGGCGCCGTTGAAGTCGCCGGTTCGCTCGCGCATCTTCGCGTCGCCCTCGAAGACGTCGCGCAACTCGGGCCGGAACGGCAGCAACGCCGGGATGTGGTCGTGGAACTGGGTGTCGACGGCCAGGATGGCGACCGCGGGCGCCGACTCGGTCTTCGCCTTGTTGCCCTCGCTCATGTGCGGCAGCAGTCGCGCGCGACCCTCGCCGGTCCGGGCGAAAACGATCCGCAGGGGCTGGGTGTTCGCCGCGGTCGGTGCCCACTTCGCGAGGTCCCAGATCTGGGCGAGCTGCTCGTCGGTCACCGGGGTGGGCGCGAAACTGTTGGCCGTGCGTGCCTCGCTGAACAGCAGGGCGCGACCCGCCTCGTCCAGCTCCGGTCGCGTCTGTACGTCTGAGCTCATGGTTCTTCCCTCTCGGTGACTAGCAACAACAGTGTTACTAGTAAAAAACTAGTTGACAGTTGGATGCTAGCACCTTGCTAAGGTCGAGGTATGAGCTCAGGCGTCGAACACCACGATCCGCGCGCGTGCGACGGCGCGCTCGCCAGGGCGTTCACGTTCCTGGGCAAGCGCTGGAACGGCGTCATTCTGGCGACGCTGATGTCGGGCCCGGCGACGTTCTCCGGGCTGCGACGATCGGTCGGGAGCATCAGCGATTCGGTGCTCTCCGACCGTCTCGTCGAACTGGCCGGGGCCGGTCTGGTGACGCGGGAAGTCTGCGAGGGGCCGCCCGTGTCGGTCACCTATCAGCTGACCGAGGCAGGCCAGTCACTGATGCCGGTCCTCGACGAACTGGCGGCGTGGGCGAGGACGCATCTCACGGCGCAGTGACCGGCACGTCCGGTGTGGACCTGCGCGCCCGAGGGGCAGGGCGCGCGCGTCAGTCGTCGAGCACGGGTCGGGTCCACGTCTGTTGCGAGCGTGCACCTTTCGCCACGAGGCCGAGCTCACGCAACTTGGCGATCGTCATCATGGTGTTGAACATGGGGTTCGGATTCGCACCGGTCACGCCCAGCTCCTGGGATCGCGCGATGAAGGCGTGAACGAACGCCGGTAGGTCGTCGATGCGATCGGTGAGAAGTGCCTGTGCGGCGCCGTCGAGCGCCGAAGCCTGATCGAGCAACGCCGAAAGACGCGCGGCGGCGGCCGGACGATCGAATACCTCGAACGCGTGGCCCTCCGTGACGACGTCGACGGCGCCGGTCTCGACCAGCGTCAGCGCCAGGGCGGCCGCGGCGAAGATGTTCATCTGGTTGGCGTCGTGCATCGCGCCGCACGGCCCGTTCGGTTCGTCGGACAGGTGCAGCAATCGTGCCCCGGGAAGATGGACGACGACCTGGCCGGCGCAGTGGCCGTGGGTGCGGACGACCTGGACGGCACCGTCTCCGAACGACCAGCCCGACACGTGTTGAGAGCCGATGACGAGGTGCTCGAGCGGGAGTTCCTCGTAGGTCCGGGTGACGTCGGTGACGGGAACGTAGGGCCGGTACATGGCGAGGAGCCGGCGAGCTGCGTCGGCCGGATCCTCGAACCCCGGCACCAGGCCGGACACGCGCTCGAGGCTCGTGATCCAGTAGGGAAGACCGTCATCGAGGTACTGGCTCGCGTCGTGTGCGCTGACGAAGTGCTGCACGTTCGAGCGGTCGAGTCCGTCGCCGAGGTCGTCGACGAGGTCGTTGTTCCCGACATGGTCGGGGTGACCGTGGGTGGTGAGCAGCAGGATCTTCGACCACGGGGCGAGGTCGGCGGCGGCGGATCGGATCGCGTCGCGGAAAGCGGTGGTCACCCCGCTGTCGACGAGCACCAGGAGATCTCCGGCTCGGTGAACGATCACATTGCCCACGTCCGGCTGCTGCGCGGCCATGTCGAGCGGTTGACCCACGATCATGCGCGTCCGAGTGTCGATCTCGATCTGTTCGCCGAGTGCCACTCGTTCGTTCTAACACGCCACCCGACTCGTCGGCGACGGTTCGCTCGAAGTAATCCGCCTCCCCGGCCGGGTACGGCCGCCCATACTGGAAACAGCGTTCCACGCACGGCTACGAGCAGGTCGAGGTTCGAGACAGCGAGGGGAGAGCGGGGTGGCACGAACATCCTCGGTGCGCCGACTGGCAGCCGTGCTGGCGGTCCTGGCGACGGGACTGGCGGGATGCGGTGAATCGGACGATGCACCGGTCCTGCCCGATACACAACTCACCGAAACCATCCCGACGGCGATGGAGAACGCCTCGGTTCCGGGGGTGATCGTTGGTGTCTGGCAGGACGGCGCAGCGCCCTACGTGCAGGCGTTCGGGGTACGCGACACCGCCACCGGCGACCCGATGGCGCCGGACCTGTTCATGCGCGTCGGCAGTCTCACCAAAACCTTCACCACCACCGCCGTGCTGCAACTCGTCGACGAGGGAAAAGTCGGCCTCGACGATCCGATCGGCAGGTATGTGCCCGACGTCCCCGGCGGCGAGGCGATCACCCTCCGCCAGTTGGCGGCCATGCGCAGTGGGCTGTTCGACTACGGCGAGGTGGTGATTCCGGCGCTCCCGAGTCAGCCACAGCGCCAATGGACACCTCAGGAACTGCTCGCGATCAGTTTCAGCCATCCACCCCTCTTCGCGCCGGGAACCGCGTTCGACTACTCCAACACCAACACCCTCCTCCTGGGTCTCGTGGTCGAGAAGGTGTCCGGCCTCTTGCTGCACAACTACGTCGCGGAGCGGATCACGGAACCCGGGAAACTCGACGGCACCTCGGTCCCCACCACTGCGGCGTTGCCGTCACCGCACGCCCAGGGATACTCGGCAACATCCGACGGCGCGACGGTGGACGCGACCGACTGGAACCCGTCGTGGGGATTCGGCGCGGGCAACATGATTTCCACACTCGACGACCTGGGCGTGTGGGTGCGCGACCTGGCAGAAGGAACGATGCTCTCGCCGGCCACGCAGCACGAACGGGAGCAGTTCCAGCCGGCGCCGTCGGAAGGAACGGGTTCGCTGTACGGACTCGGGGTCGAATACCAGAACGGCTGGATCGGCCACAACGGAAACATCGCGGGCTTCCAGAGCTATGCCTATTACCTTCCCCCGGAGGGCAAGACCGTGGTGGTGCTGGTCAATTCGAACGTCGATCCGCTGGGTGTGTGGAACTTCTTCACGGAGATCGTGAAGATCGTCAGCCCCGACCATCCGTGGCCTGCGCCGCCGTCGTAGACCGGACCCACCCCTGGGTGGCGGGACGGTCACCCGCGGGTGACCGAGGCCGGCACTCGGGGTGCTTATCTCCCGAACCTGCGCGATGGACAGTAGAACCTGTCATTGCACGGAGGAGGGAGGTCGTCATGTCGATCGAGAGCATCATCCCCACGCCGGTCCGGCGCAGGACCACAGTCTCGACCGACGACGGTGTCACGCTTGCGGTTCGCGAGTACGGCCCCACCGACGCCCCCGTGACGGTCGTCCTGCTGCACGGCCATTGCCTGAGTGCCGAATCGTGGAGCGCGGTGCGGGATGAGCTGATGCGGCAGTACGCCGACGCCAGGATCGTCAGCTACGACCATCGCGGACACGGCGATTCCGACGTGGCGCCTGCTGCGACCTACACCCTCGAGCAGCTGGGCCGCGACCTCCACACGGTACTGGACGCCGTCGCCCCCACCGATCCGGTCGTTCTGGTCGGACACTCCATGGGTGGAATGACCGCACTGACCTACGCCCGCCAATATCCGCATGAGATCGGCCCCCGCATCGTCGGGATCGGCTTGATCGCGACCGCCGCGAGTGGGCTGGCCGACGCGGGATTCGGCCGACTGCTGCGCGCCCCGGTTCTGTCCTGGGTCCAGGCGGCCGTGCGCCTTGCACCGACATCGATGGAGCAGGTGAAGCGACTCGGGTGCAAGGTTTTCGCACCGGTCATCCGCGGGGCCGAATTCGGCGACCGGAAGGTCAGCCCACACGCCGCCGAGCTTGCGATCGCGATGCACGACCAGACCCCGATCGTGACGATGACCAGCTTCCTGAACTCGTTCGCGACCTACGACGAGTCCGCGACGCTGCCCGCGCTCTCGGCGATTCCCACGCTCGTGCTGTGCGGGTCCGCGGATCTGATGACGCCGCCCACCCACTCGGTGTCGATCGCCGCGCAGGTCGGCGGCGCCGACTTCGTCTGCATCGACGGCGCCGGCCACTCGGTGATCCTCGAACAACCGACTGCGGTTGCCGACGCGATCGCCCGCCTCGTGACCCGGATCGGCGGCTCCGAGACCGCAGAAGATGCGAACCTGGTGCTTACTGCCTAGCCCTGCGTGAGCCGCGCTACCAGGTCGACGTAGCCCTGTTTGGCGTCGGCGCTGCTCGTACCGGTCAACTTGGCCCAGGCGTCGTACTTGGCGCGTTTGACCATGTCCAACCGACCGGGCCGCTTGCCCTCGACATCACCCTTCGACCCCTGCTTGAACAGCGCGTACAGCTGCAGCAGCTGATCATTGTCCGGCCGCGAAGTGAGCTTGTTGACGTTCTCCTGTGCATCGGCAAACGCCTTATCCAACTCTGGCATGGCACCCCTGGCTCTCGGACGGACGATTCGACGCAATGGTAACGGCCGGAGCCGGAACATGTATAACGTTGTGCGTTATTAACGCACTGCGTTATGCTAGGGCGGGTGATCGAATCGTTCGCCGAGAAAGAGACCGAACGGGTGTTTCGCCGGCAGTTCTCGAAGAAGCTCCCGCAGGACATTCAGCGGATCGCGCGCCGGCGCCTCCTGTTGATCGACGCGGCCACCGACGTCAACGACCTGCGAGTTCCCCCGGGTAACCGCCTGGAGAAGCTCTCCGGGGATCGAGTGGGCCAGTGCAGCGTTCGGATCAATGATCAGTACCGCATCTGTTTCGTCTGGCGTGCCACCGCCGCGTACGACGTGGAAATCACCGATTATCACTGACCACCTGACGGAGAACCACCACCCTCCGACCAGGGAAAGGAACACCGACAATGACTACGGACCTGAGTCCCATTCACCCCGGCGAGATCCTCCGTGAGGACTTCCTCGAGCCTTTCGGTGTCACGCAGAACCGCCTGGCCACGATCATCGGTGTTCCGCCCCGACGGATCAACGAGATCGTGCTCGGCAAGCGGTCGATCACCGCAGATACCGCGCTGCGGTTGGCTAAGGTGTTCGGCAACAGCGCACAGTTCTGGCTCAACATCCAGGACCGCTACGATCTCGACCTCGCGGCCGACAAGCTGGGCGACACCCTCGCCAAGATCACCCGTCTCTCGGCATAGAACAATAAGTATCGGGCTCAGTACCAGCCGTACGATCCGGTCCACTCGCAAAGGCGTTTGCCGCAGATGAGTTCTGGAGTTGTGGTCCATTCGTGACGCGTCGCTGGCCCTGATTTCGGTGAGGACCGTCAGCGAGGCGCCGTCAGTTCACTCCGAGCCGTGGTGTGCCGGGTCGATGTCGAGATGGCCGAGTTGTCCGACCATGTAGGTCACGGCGTTGTCGATCTTGCGGCGCCAGAGCCGCGTCACCTTGTCGGGATCGTGGGCCTCGAGAGCGAGGAGTATCGCGGTGTTATCGGCGACGATCTCGTCGACCGAGTACGCGTATTCGAGACCGAGAATCGAGACGAACATCCGCAACTGCAGCGACAGGCGGACGAACATCTTCTCGATTCTCGGCATGTCGGCCGCGGCGGCGAGGGCGTCCTGCCACCGGATGTCGGCGTCGCCGGTGCCGGCAACGTCGTGCATTTCCGCGTGCCGGACGAGGTCGTCGATCGCGTCTTTCGCCGCGGTCAGACGGGATGATCCGTTCGTGGCGACGCGGCGGAGCAGCAGGGCTCCGAGGGGGCCTCGGGCGGTGTAGGTGTCGTAGACGTCGCGCTGGGTGGGGAGGGGCACGTACGCCCCGCGGTGCGGCTCGAGTTCGATCAGTCCGTCCTCGGCGAGGATCTTCAGGGCGTCCCGGATCGGCCCGCGCGAGACCCCGAGCCGAGTGGCGAGAGGCTGTTCGGCGATGCGCTGCCCGGGCCGGAACGCGCCGGTCGCGAGCGACTCGCGTAGCGCGTCGACCACTGCCGACGCCAATCTCGGTGAGGGGGAACGTGACCGGCGGTCTTCGATCGCGGGCCGGCGGGGGGTACGGGTGGGTGAGGCGCGGACCCAGGAAAAAGGTGTGTTTGGTTGCTCCGCCCAGTCGCGCACCCGGTGTGCGAGATCGAGGAGTTCCGGTGACTGCCGAGGGTCGAGGACTGCGGTGATCGAGTCCAGTTGCGCGAGCCACGAGTCGCGGTCGACGTCGTACACCCGGAATCGGGGATGCCGGTGGAGCCAGCGGTACACCCGAGGCGGTGACGGACGGTCGACGAGCACGGTGATCGGCCGATCCGGCGGCACCGCGGCGTCGACCTCACCCAATGCGGTCGACAATATGGGGGAGACGTCGTTCCCGGTGGCCGGGGTGTCGCGCGGGAAGGCGAACTGGGCGGACAGCAGAACACGGACGGATTCGGTGAGCGGAATCGTCTGTCTGCCGTGCGGTCGCGCGGCGGGCGTCGCCGGCCGGTGGAAGACGAGAACCCGCACGCCGGGATCGATGACGACAGCCGCGAGCACCATCGAGTGCGCCGAGTCCAGGACCGCACGGGAGACGAGGTCCGGCCGATCTGCGAACCACTGGCGCCGAACCCGGCTCACCGCCGCCTGGTTGGTGCCGAGTGCCTCGGCGATCGCGCGTGTCGTCCACCCGCGGGCCGGCGGTCGCTGCAGCGGCATACCCAGGATTGCACGAGGGAAGTCGTCCCCTGCCGCGGTGGGGCGACCCGGCCGCGGCAGGTCCTCGAGCCCCCGGATCCCGTCCGTGGCGAATCGGGTCCGCCATTTCGACGCCGTGTTGCGTGAGACCCCAAGGGAGCGAGCGACTGTGGAAATCGACTCCTCGGAACTCGCCAGAACGATGCGGGCGCGCAGGGCCAGCGCCTGCGGGGTGCCCGGCGCCGACACCAGGCGCTCGAGTGCACGTCGTTCCGCGTCGGACAGTGGCACGCCTGCACCCCTTTCACCGCGATCGACTCGTAAATAGTAGAGCAGGGCACGAGGCGGTTGAGCTGGTACGTTGCACTGCCTTCCTGCTCAGGAATTTATGAATCACAACCCAGTGGGACGACCGTGTCGGCCCGAGCCGATGGTCGACGAACACGCGGCGCATGCATACTCACCGAGGCGCAGGCACAGGGCACGCGCGGGTTCCGTGTGCGTGTCGACGCGCCCCTCGTCATGCGAGCCCGAAGACGGCCCCTGTGGGCAATCAGTTCAGGAGAACCCGATGGACCAGCCACCTCACGCCCGGACAGAGTCCTTCCTCGTCGACGATGCCCCGCTGCTGCCCTTCCACAAACGGCTCGCCCTCCACGCGGGCGGGGGTCCCTTCCTCGACGGATACGTGCTGAGCATCATCGGCATCGCCACGGTGCAGATCACGCCGCAGTGGGGTCTGAGTTCGGCGCAGCAGGGCCTCGTTGCGGCGTCGGCGACGATCGGCATCTTCCTCGGATCATTCCTCGGCGGTCGGCTCACCGACCGCTTCGGTCGCCGTCGTCTGTACTCGTTCGACTTGATCGCCGTCGTCGTATTCTCGGTCGCGCAGTTCTGGGTGGACGACTTCTGGTGGTTGTTTCTGCTCCGGGTTCTGATCGGTGTGGCGATCGGGGCGGACTATCCCGTGGCCGCCTCACTTCTGACGGAGTTCACCCCGAGAAAATATCGTGGCCCCTTCATCGGGTCCCTCACCGTGATGTGGTTCCTCGGTGCCGCGTCCGCCTATGTGGTCGGTGACATCGTCGGCGGAGTCGGTGATCAGGGTTGGCGGTGGGTGCTGGCCAGCGCCGCGGTCCCGGCCGCTCTCGCCGTGCTCGCCCGCGCCGGAACACCGGAGTCGCCCCGCTGGCTCGCCGGCAAGGGACGTGTCGCCGAAGCCGACGCGATCATCACGAAAGTCTTCGGCCCCCACGCCACACTCGAGGTCGAGTCCGGGCGCTCCGCCGGGGCAATCGGCCCGCTCCGGAAGTCGGGTTACCTCGGACGAATCGCCTTCGTCACCACTTTCTGGACGGCGTCGGTGGTGCCGCTGTTCGCGGTGTACGCCTTCGGGCCGAGGATCCTCGCCGGTCTCGGCCTCGACGGGCGGGTGGCGAACATGGGTTCCGCGGTCATCACGATCCTGCTCCTGGTCAGCTGCGTCCTCGCGCTCACCGCCATCAACAAGCTCGGTCGCCGCACCCTGCTGATCCACAGCTTCGCGTGGTCGGGGCTGACCCTGCTGCTGCTGGGATTGTTCCCGGGCAGTCCCGTACCCGTCATCCTGTGCCTGTTCGCGACGTATGCGATCTTCACCGGAGGCGCCCAGGTCCTTCAACTCGTGTACCCCAACGAACTCTTCCCGACCGAAATCAGGGGCAGTGCGGTGGGATTGGCGTCGTCACTGAGCCGGGTCGGTGGGGCGATCGGTACCTACATGGTCCCGATCGCCCTCGACCGCTGGGGCATCGGTCCGACGATGCTCGGCGCTGCCGCGATCGCCGTGGTCGGTCTCGCGGTCAGTGCCGCGTGGGCGCCCGAGACCCGCGGTAAGTCCCTCGCCGACTCCACGCGAATCTGACGTCGGCATCGCCCGGGCCGTTGCCGGCCTCAGCTGACGTTCTTGTTCCAGAACTGATGGGTGAGTCCGCTGGGGGAGGCGAACGTCTCGATGGTGAAGCGGTCTTCGACGCCGTCCACGCCCTCCCACAGGGATACGCCGCGCCCGAGCGTGATGGGCACGATCACCAGGTGCATGAAGTCGATCAGGTCGGCTTGCAGAAACTGCCGCACGGTCGAGGGGCCTCCGCCTATGCGGATGTCCTGACCGTCGGCGGCGTCCTGCGCCAAGCGCAGCACCTCGTGGGGTGGCGCATCGACGAAGTGGAAGCTGGTTCCGTTGGGAAAGTCGATGCTGGGGTGTGGGTGGTGGCTCATGACGAACACCGGTGTTCGAAACGGCGGTTCGTCACCCCACCAGCCTCGCCACCCGTCGTCGGGCCATTCGCCGGTCTGGGGCCCGAACTTGCGGCGGCCCATGATCTCCGCGCCGATGCCCTGACCCCACAGACTGGTCACGGCGCGGTCCAGGGTGATCGGGTCGTCCACCCGGTCGACCCCGTGGATGACGCGCCCGTCGAACGAGCCGAACAGCCGCTCGGCACCGCCGATGGGGGCGTCGAACGTCACGTGCTCGCCGGCGGCGTAGCCGTCGAGCGAGATGTTCATGTTGTGGATCCGGGTGCGGGGCACGGGCGACTCCTTCGATGATCGGATGAACCGGGACACAGACAGACAGACCCGGCGGGACGGCCGAACTCATCGCTGAACGATGAAATCGTGTTCCGCCGACCCGCCGAGGGTATGTCCGATCACCTGCAGGACGGCACGCACACCGCCGCGCGTCCGGTCACCGCCGCCGACGCGCCCGCATCGATGTCGTCAGGCGCAGTCCCGGCAGATCAGCTCCCCACCGGGGGCGAGCCGGCTGCGGTGATGGACCAGGAAGCAACTGGTGCAGGTGAATTCGTCGGACTGCTTCGGGATGACGCGGACGGTGAATTCTTCGCCGGACAGATCTGCCCCGGGCAGGTCGAAGGATTCGGCGGGGTCGGTGTCGTCGATATCCACCGCGGGTGATTGGGAGTCTTTCCGGCTGGCCGTCAGCTGTTCGAGCGACGTGTCCGTCGACTCGTCGGATTCGGTGACTCTGGGTGCGTCGTAATCGGTGGCCATAATTGTTCAACCTCGTGCTCTGCGTGTTCTGACCCGCCAGGTTAGAGCCCCGGGCGGCGCGCGATGCACCCGGGGTGGTGGGCGGCCTTATTCCATTGGGCGCGACGCGCGGTCGCAAGTTCGGTCACGATCGAGGCCGGATCTGTCACGATTCTTTCGAACATGATCTTGCTGTGGTCGATGCGCCGGTCGGATGGGACCGCATCGCCAGCGTCAGCGAGGGCGGTAACTTCTTGGCCCCGCCGGCGCGAGTTACACCTCCCGCGCGCCTCCGCCGGTGAACCTGGTGTCCGATCCCGCGGACTTCTGCAACTACCAGACCGACCCGGACGAGTTCGTGTTCTGGGTCGCGGAGTCGGTGTCCGAGCGCATCGCCCTGCGTCTGCATCCACCGGAACAGCCCGGGTTCCGCGCCGCGTCCTGGCGCGCGCAGTACCAGTTGCTGCGCGGTATCGAACCGGCGTGGGCCGATGCGTGGCTCACCGCGACCCGGTCGGCGTTGACGGCCGCCGGCGCCGACCGGGCCGTCCTCGATCTGCTGCCGGCCCCTTCGTAGGACGTCAGTTGCCGGTCGCCGTCGCAATCACGCTCAGGTCGAGTGTCCAGTTCTGGCCGACGAGGTCGTGGCCGAAGCTGTGGTGTGGTTCTTCGTCGGCGAGGACGAATCCGGCAGCCTCGTAGATTCTGCGGGCCGACGCCAGCACGTCGTTGGTCCACAGCGTGACCTGCCGGTAGCCGGCGTCGCGGGCGAAGGTGACGCATCGCTCGACCAACCGGGACCCGACGCCGAGACCGCGAGCGGTCGGGGCGACCAGCAGGATCCGTAGTGCGGCGACTGCGGGTTCGTCACCGGCGACGCAGAGGACGCACCCCACGCGTTCGCCGTCGACCTCGGCGATCCAGGCCCCTTCCCGGGCTGGGTCGTGGTTCGTGGCGTAGTCGGCGACGATCCGTGCGACCAGCGCCTCGAAGTCGGCGTCCCACCCGAACTGCCGGTGGTAGATCTCGCCGTGGGCCATCACGGCCCAGCCCAGATCTCCGGGGTGATCGGCCGGGCGCACCACGACTTCCGGACACTGAGGTGGTTGCGAAGACATGGGTTTCCTTTCCGGAGCGCGACCATGACCGACACTCACTGACACGACTGTTTCAGTGGAGGTAGGCTACCGCTGTGACCAGGGAAGCGACAACCCCGTCCGCGCGGCAGACCGAGTTGCTCGACGCCGCCTATCGCTACGCACTCGAGCATGGGTTGGCCGATCTGTCGCTGCGTCCGCTGGCGGCGGCGATCGGATCGAGCCCACGGGTGCTGATGTTCTTGTTCGGCAACAAGGACGGCTTGGTGCGCGCACTGCTGGCGAAGGCCCGCAGCGACGAACTGGCGTTGCTGGACCGCCTCGGTCAGGCGGCGGGCGCGGAGCCGATCGGCCTGCCCGCGGCGGCCGAGCGGGTGTGGGAGTGGCTGGCCGCCGAGGAGCACCGACCGTTGCTGCGGTTGTGGACCGAGGCGTACGCCCGCTCACTCGTCGAACCCGACGGGGCGTGGGCCGGATTCGCCCGGGCGACGGTCGACGACTGGTTGGCCGTCCTCGCGGCGTGCCAACCACGGCCGGAGAGGGACAGCGAGGCCGGTGCGATCCGTCGCACCGCGGCGTTGGCGGTGCTGCGGGGCGCCCTGCTCGATCTCCTCGCCACCGACGACCGGCCGCGCGTCACCGCCGCCGTCCGGCACCAGCTCGCCGCGCTGTCCTCGGATGCGGAGCAGTGACAGGCGAGCGGAAGTAGCGGGCGCTGCACCGTGGTTCGACGCTTCGACCTCGTTTCGTACACGAGGACGCGCAGCAACGGCCGCTGGAGCGCCTGGCGGTGCCGAACTGCGCGCAGCGCCGTTGAAGACGCCGCTCTTGCCATGGAATCAGTTGTGGTGCTGTCGAGTTCGGCTCGGCACCGTCGGACCAGGATCGGCCAGATGACGTCGAGCAGGTGCCTGGCCGCGTCCCGATCTCCGGCGGCTGCCGTGTCGGGCAGGGTGTCGAGCGCGCGGAAGGGTTGGTGGTGGGCGGCAGGCAGTATTGACATTGCGCGAATAGTGCAGTGGCGCAATGTCTATTTCCCGGCAATGGCCAGGTAAAGGGTTCGACCCGACAGACCGGCCGGTTCGGGCGATAGTCCTGCGCTTCCTGAGTATTCGCTGAGGATTCGAGATGAATGGTTCTGCGCCGGAGTATGTTCGAGTTGTGCCCCGCTTCGACCAGTGCTGGGAGCACCCCTATGCCACGCCGAGGTGATGTGGGACAGCGGCAGCAACCTCGAGAGGTGGTCATGAACATCGTCAAGAATGTCATCGTGGTCGGATCCGTCGCGGCGGGCTTCGCCCTGGTCGGTCCGGGAATGTCCCTTGCGTCGGCGGCGACGGTCGCGCAGACGGTCGTCGATCAGCCGTCGGCGCCGTCCTCCACGCCGCCCAAGGAGCCGACCTGTGGTCCGTTCCAGGACGCCCCGCACTGGGATTTCGATGCGCCGAGCAATCCGCTCGGAGACTGGTGCACGCTGTGGCAAGGGCAGCCGCGGGACACCACGAAGGATGGGGGTGGGGGCACCGTCTTCCTGAAATGACACCGAACCCGCCCCGGTGTGAATCCTGTTGTGAGGCACGCCGGCGTTTCACCCGGCACGGGTGATGGCCGGGCCGGCGCCGTGGGGCACCGTGTTCGGATGGGTACTTCGTTCGACGATGTCGCCAGAGGGTTCACGCCCGCGAATGCCGGGCTGGCCCGGTCGGCGGGGGTTCCTGCCACCCTGGCGGGCGAAGGCTATGTGGAGGCCCTCGCCCGCGTCGTCTACTACTGGGGATACCCGGCAGTGGACACGTTCGGCCGCACGTCCATGTGGAACCTCATGGACGGCAAAGCCGGCCTGCAACTCGGCATCCTGCCCGGCGCAGCCAGGAACCGCACCGGTGCGCTGGCCGATTACATGAGTCCGGCGCAGCGGTGGGTGGTCTCACCGAACAACGACACGATCTACGGCGTCGGGTTCGCCGATCTGACCCGGGACGCCGTGGTCGTCCAGACACCCACCGACGTTCCCGCCGGCCACTACTGGACCGTCCAGATCACCGACGTACTCACCAACGTCGTGCACCAACTGGGTTCGGCCGCAGGCACACCCGGCGGCAAGTTCCTGCTCGTCGGACCCGCCTGGGAGGGGAACGAGCCCGCCGAATTCGTCGGTGTCCTGCGGATGCCGACCAACGTGGCCGCGGTGATTCCGCGCAGCTACGCCGCGCACTCGGAGGAATCCAAGCAGCAGGCCCGCGCCGTCCTCGACCAGATCGGGATGTACCCCCTCGACGAGGATCGGCCCGGGCAACGATCGTTCGGTTACGAGGCCGACGCCGCCACCGCCATCTTTCCCCCGGGCCTCACCGCCGAGATGCTCGCGGCGAATCCGGATGCCAGCAGGCCGCAATGGGTCAAGCCGGAATCGTTCTGGGCCGATCTCGGCGCGATGCTCGACTTCAATCCCCGGATGAGTGACTCCGACACCCCGATGGCCGATCAAGCGCGCACACTGGTCGCGTTGCACCGATCCGACGAGTCGTACCGCGCGCTCCTCGACCGTGCAGCGCTCAGCGCCGACGTCGCCCTCCATGCGTCGGCGACCTACGTCCAGGTCGGCGTGGACGTCGGCAACGGGTGGCAGCGTCAACGCAACGGCGGTGTGTGGGGTACCGACTGGTTCAGCCGGGCCCTCGCCTCGGTGATCTACATCTACGTCAACGACTTCCACGAGGCGGTCTACCTGATCCGGGGCACCGACAGCGCCGGCGGTCTCCTCCACGGCCGCGAGCAGTACACGATGACGTTCGCCGAGACCGCCCTGCCGCCGGTCGACCGAAGCCGTGGCGGGTTCTGGTCGTTGACCGTCTACGACGAGGACGCTTTCATGCTCGCCGGTGCCCCCGGTGGGCGTGTCAATCTCGGCACCGTCGACCTCGACGCCGGCGATCTCGTGTTCCGCGACGGGACACTCACGCTGTACCTGTCGCACGAAGAGCCCAGTGACCCTGCTGCACGGGCGAATTGGCTACCCGCGCCCGACGGTGAGTTCTGTCTGATCATCCGTGCATACGTCCCCGACCGGACGATCCTCGACGACTCCTACCGGTTCCCGGACGTCATCCGAGAACAGTAGGTGGGTTCGGGTTCACCCGTGTCGGGTGAGGTGTGTGAGCGCACGAGTGTCGAGGCTGTCAGCAGGAGTGTAGGCGAGGAGAGGCGCATCATGGTCAAGCCATTTCGCGGTGTTGTCAACGTCGATGTCCGGGATTCGGTTCCGGATTGGACGCCGTTCGAGCCGCCTCGGGCCCCGGAGGGAGCGCCGAATGTGCTCTACATCGTGCTCGACGACGTCGGATTCTCGGCAATGGGCTGTTACGGCGGGCCGATCGAGACGCCGAACATCGATCGGATCGCCGCGAAGGGGGTTCGGTACACGCAGTGGCACACCACGGCGTTGTGCTCGCCCACGCGGTCCTGTTTGCTGACCGGGCGAAACCACACGCGTAACAGCATGGCCTGCATCACGGAGGCGTCGATCGGATTCCCCAATGCGAGTGGCACGATCCCGCCGGAGAACGGCATGCTCTCGGAGATCCTCGGCGAGCGGGGGTGGAACACGTACATGGTGGGCAAATGGCACCTGTGCCCGACGGACGAGATGAACCTGGCGGCGACCCGCCGAAACTGGCCGAGCGGCCGTGGTTTCGAGCGCTGGTACGGGTTCCTCGGTGCGGAGACCAACCAGTGGTATCCGGATCTGGTCTACGACAACCACCCGGTCGACCAGCCCAGTTCGCCGGAGGACGGGTACCACCTCACCGACGACATCACCGACAAGGCCCTCGAGTTCATCAAGGACGCCAAGGTGATCGCGCCGGAGAAGCCGTTCTTCCTCTATTACGCGCCCGGTGCGTGTCACGCTCCGCATCACGCCCCGGAGGAGTGGATCGCGAAGTTCGAGGGCAAGTTCGACATGGGCTACGACGCGGTCCGTGAGCAGACCCTTGCCCGGCAGAAGGAGATGGGCGTCGTCGCGGCGGACACCGAGCTGCCGCCGATCAATCCGATCGGCACCCCCGACACCCGGTCGGGACCCGAGGGGCAGCCGTTCCCTGAACTCGACTACACCCGTCCGTGGGACACGCTGGGCGACGACGAGAAGCGGCTGTTCGCGCGGATGGCCGAGGTCTACGCGGGTTTCCTGGCCCACGCCGATCATCACATCGGGCGGGTGCTCGACTACCTCGAGCAGAACGACGAGTTGGAGAACACCGTCATCGTGGTCGTCTCCGACAACGGCGCGAGTGGTGAGGGCGGCCCGAACGGCTCCGTCAACGAGATGAAGTTCGCCAACGGCATCCCGGACGACCTCGCGGAGAACCTCTCGAAGCTCGACGATCTCGGCGGACCCAAGACCTACAACCACTACCCGAACGGTTGGGCGATGGCGTTCAACACCCCGTTCAAGATGTGGAAGCGCTACGAGTTCAACGGCGGCACCGCAGACCCGTGCATCATCTCGTGGCCTGCCGGGACGAAGGCGCGGGACGAGATCCGTGACCAGTACCATCACGCGATCGACATCGTGCCGACGCTGCTGGATCTCCTCGCGGTCGAACCACCGGAGACGATCAAGGGCCACACCCAGGCCCCGTTCGACGGCGTCAGCATGCGGGGCACGTTCGAGGACAAGTCCGCGTCCTCGGCGCGCCGGACGCAGTTCTACTCGATGCTCGGCTCGCGATCGATCTGGCACGAGGGTTGGAAGGCCGTCACAACGCACCCGACCATCGCCGGATGGGGCCACTTCAACGAGGACGAGTGGGAGCTCTACCACACCGATGTCGACCGGGCAGAGGTGAACAACCTGGCGTCGGAGCACCCGGACAAGCTGCGGGAATTGGTGAACATCTGGTTCGCCGAGGCCGGCGCGAACCTGGCGTTTCCCCTCGACGATCGATCGGGCGTCGAAATCATGGGCACGCCGCGCCCCCAACTGGCCGCGACCCGCGACCGGTACGTGTACTACCCGGACGTGGCCGCGGTGTCCGAATGGCAGGCGGTCAACACCCGCGGGCGGTCCTTCGTGATCGGGGCGCTGGTCGACATCCCCGAGCCGGGCGCCGAGGGCGTGCTCTTCGCGATCGGATCCCGCTTCGGCGGGCACGCACTGTATGTGAAGGACAACCGACTGCACTACGTCAACAACTTCGTGGGCAGCGACGAACAGATGATCGTCGGCTCCGAGGACATCCCCACCGGCACCGACCTGATCCTGTCGGCGTCCTTCGACAAGAACGAGCAGGAACCTGCCGCCACCCTGGGAACACTGTCCCTCTTCCACGGGGACCGGAAGGTCGGAGAGGGCCGGATCAAAACCCAGATGGGGGCGTTCGCGATCGCCGGTGCGGGGCTGTACGTCGGCAGGCACCCGGGCGAGCCGATCACCGAGGACTACCCCGGCGAATCACCCCATCGTTTCACCGGCGGCACGATCAGCCGGGTCGCGATCGACGTCAGCGGCGAACCGTACCTGGACCTCGAACGGGAAGCCGCCCTGATGCTCATGCGGGAGTGAGCCGGGCCGAATCCTCGGGACGAAGACGAACAGCGGCGTCTACTCGATTTGCCCGTCGTCGGCGATATCCTGGGGAGGCGTCCTCGAGAGGTAAGTGGTGCTGAACCGGCGACATGGCTCGGATGAATCGACCTAGCAGTGGCCGATGACGATCCGTTCGAGACCCAACGCGATGTGGACCCGACGGCCACCGCGCAGTTGAGTGCGGACGGATTCGACGACGCCCGGGAGATCGGGCGCGGAGGCTTCGGCGTCGTCTACAGGTGCACGCAGGCCACGCTCGACCGGACCGTCGCCGTCAAGGTTCTGACCACGGATCTCACGAAGGAGAATCGGGAACGATTCTTCCGGGAACAGCGGGCGATGGGGCGTCTGACCGGCCATCCGAATATCGTGACCGTGCTCGAAGTCGGCATCACGGGAAGCGGCGATCCGTTTCTCGTGATGCCGTATCACCCGCAGGGCTCCCTGGACACTCGGATCCGACGGCACGGCCCGCTGTCGGTGGACGAGGTGCTGCACCTCGGGGTCAAGCTTGCGGGTGCACTCGAGACCGCACACCGGCAGGGCATCGTCCACCGCGACGTGAAACCCGCAAACGTCCTCCTTACCGAATACGGCGAGCCGGCTCTCACGGACTTCGGGATCGCCCACATGTCCGGGGGCTTCGAAACGGCGACGGGCATCGTCACGGGTTCGCCCGCGTTCACCGCACCCGAGGTCCTCGGCGGCGCGTCCGCGAGTCCGGCGTCGGACATCTACGGGCTGGGTGCGACCATGTTCTGTGCGATCACCGGGCATGCAGCGTTCGAGCGGCGCAGCGGAGAACAGCTGGTGGCCCAGTTCGTCCGCATCACCACCGAACCGACACCGGATCTTCGGGAGCAGGGGATCGCGGACGACATCACCGCCGTGATCGAGGAGGCAATGGCCCGCCGACCCGAGGACCGGCCACCCTCTGCCGCCGCATTCGGTGAGAAGCTGCGCGACGTCCAGCTCCGCCGTGGCGTGCCCGCCGACGTCATGGCCCTGCACGCTTCGCCGACCACCGCCGCCCCGGACTCGGCGGACACTCCACGGCGAACACCGCCCGGCCCCTCCGCGCATCGGACGGGAAATCTCCCTCTGGAATTGACCAGTTTCGTCGGGCGCAGGCACGAACTCACCGAGGCGAAGAATCTTCTGGCAGCATCGCGGCTGCTGACGTTGACCGGAATAGGCGGAGTCGGGAAGACCCGTCTGGCGATACGCGTCGCCACGGCAATGCAGCGCGAATTCGCCGACGGGGCATGGCTCGTCGAACTCGGGGAGGTCCGCGACCCGTCTCTGGTGATCGACGTCGTCGCCACCACGCTCGGGTTGCGTGACCGGACGGCCCGGTCTCTTCGTGACGTCCTGCTGGACTTCCTCTCCTCGCGAGAACTGCTGCTGATACTGGACAATTGCGAACAAGTGGTCGACGCCGTGGCGGACCTCGCGACGACACTGCTGCAGCGGAGCCCCCGCCTGCGTGTTCTCGCGACCAGCCGGGAGCCCCTGACGATCGGCGGTGAAGCGACCTTGCGCGTTCCGCCGCTGACGGTCCCCGACCCGGATCGCGAGCCGTCACTCCAGGGTCTTCCCCGCTACGACGCCGTGTCGCTGTTCACCGAACGCGCCACCGCCGCGGTACCGGCCTTCACCCTCACCGAGGCCAACAAGACCGTGGTGACCCGAATCTGCCGCCGACTGGACGGGTTGCCGCTGCCGATCGAGCTGGCGGCGGCGCGGTTGCGGGCGATGTCGCCCGAGCAGATCCTGCAACGCCTGAGCGACCGCTACGCGTTGCTGACGCGCGGAAGCCGCGGGGCGCCCTCACGCCAACAGACGCTGCGGTTGTGTCTCGATTGGAGCTACGAACTCTGCACCGCGCGAGAGCAACGCGCATGGGAACAGCTGTCGGTATTCGCGGGTAGCTTCGAACTGGATGCGGCAGAACAGGTGTGCGGTGCAGACAGCGACGCACAGGACCTCCTGGACGCGGTGGCATCGCTCGTCGACAAGTCGATCCTGAACCGGGAGGACCAGGGCGTCACGGTGCGGTACCGGCTGCTCGAGACTGTCCGCGACTACGGCCGGGAAAAGGCTCAGCAGACCGACGACTATACGAACCTGCGTCGACTGCACCGGGATTGGTACCGTGAATTGGCCCGCACCGCTCACGCCGAGTTCATCGGCCCCCGGCAGATCGAATGGCTCTCCCGGTTCAGTCGCGAACGGCCGAACTTGCGGGATGCCATGGAGTTCTGCCTGGCCGAGGGCGACGTCGAGGAAGGCTTGCAGATCGCGACTACGGTGTCCCTGCTCTGGAGTACCCGCGGTCTGCTCAGCGAGACACGGCGATGGCTCGACCGGTTCCTCTCGTCACCGAATCTGCCGCCGACGATCGCGACGGCCAAAGCGCTCTACGCCGACTGCCTGATGGCCGAACAGCAACGGGACCATCAGCGTGGTGCTGCCCTCGTAGAGCAGGCGCATGCCCTGGCCGCCCGCGTGCCCGATCCCGTGGTGCACGCCGTCGTCGACCACGTGGACGGCGTCTTCGGGATCTTCAACGGTGATCTCGTGCGCGCGTGCTCCGGCTTCGAGGGGGCCGTGAGCGTGCTTCGAGAAGCGGGGCGCGAGTTGGTCATCCACGTCGAGGCGCTCACGTTGCTCGGTCTGACCTACGAGCTGCTCGACGACGATCCTCGCCGGGCGGTCGATTGCTACGAGGAGGCCCTCGCGATCACCGATCGTCACGGCGAATCCGTGTACCGGGCCTACGTCCTGTGGGTCATGGCGGTTGCGCAGTGGCGACAGGGCGAACGGCGTCGTGCAACCGAATTGCTCGAGGAGGGGTTGCGGCTCAGCCGACTCGTCGACGATCCGGTCGGTTGCGCGAACAGCCTCGAAGCCCTTGCCTGGGTCGCCGGCGGCAGTGATCCCGAGCGCGCCGGCATTCTGATGGGAGCCGCCGAAGCCATCGGTCACGCCGTGGGAAGCTCCTCGGTTTTCGTCCCCGACCTGGCCGTTCATCACGACGAGTGCGAACAGGTCGTCCGCGGAGCGCTCACCGAGAAGGACTACGAGCAGGCGCAGCAACAAGGCCGTAACATGGATCTCGACTCGGCCGTCGCGTACGCAGTCGGCGAACGGCTCCAGAAAGATTCCGGACCCTCCGGATCGGTGAAACTGACGAAACGTGAGCGACAGGTCGCCGAGCTGATCGCCGAGGGGATGACCAACAAGGCCATCGCGGCCCGGCTCGTGATCTCGGTACGCACCGCGCAGGGGCATGTCGAACACATACTCACCAAACTCGGATTCAACTCGCGAGCCCAGGTCGCGGCCTGGGTCGTGGAGGAGCGGCAATCCACCTGACCGCCGCCGGTCAGCGGTGGTTCACCAGCCGAATGGGTTACGGTCCGTGCCGGGCAGCCAGGTGCTGCCCGGTTCGGACCAACCACGCTTCTTGATCATCTTGCGGGCGGCGCGATGGTTGCGGCCGATCAAGCGGTCGAGGTAGAGATGCCCTGCCAGGTGATCCGTTTCGTGCTGCAGGCAGCGGGCGAGATAGCCGAGCCCTTCGAACGAGACGGGCTCGCCCGAGCTGTCGACACCGGTCACCCGCGCCCACTCGGCCCGGCCGGTGGGATAGCGCTCACCGGGGACGGACAGGCATCCCTCGAGGTCGTCGGGATCGGGCATCGTCTCCGGCAGTGGAGCTGTCTCGAGCGTCGGGTTGACGACATGACCGCGGTGCCGACGCCCGTCGTCGATGAGGTCGAACACGAAGATCGCTCTCGGATCGCCGACCTGGTTGGCTGCGAGACCTGCACCGTGGGCTGCCGTGTTGGTCTCGTAGAGGTCGTCGACGAAGGCGCGGAGTTCGTCGTCGAACACGGTTACCGGGACTGCCGGCGTGGTGAGTCTGGAATCGCCGGCGATGAGGATCGGTCGAATGGCCACACCGAGCAGAGTACTGAAGTCCCAGGCGGAGACGGGATCACCGGTTGCGTTCAGCGCGGCGGTCGGCGGTGTGCGGCGATTCCGCGCTGAAAGGCTTCTGCGACTTCGCGAGCGGCTCGCTCGCCTGATTCGATGGCCCCCTCGATGTATCCGGCGTGCTCGCTCGCCGTCTCGGTTCCGGCCCAGTGGATGTCGTCGATCGGATCCGAAGGCAATGGGAAGATTCCCGACGTGCTGCCTGCGGACGGTAGCGCCGAATATCCCCCGCCGGCGTGTTCGTCGAGGTGCCACGACTTTTCGTGCCAGCTTGCCGGCTGCAGGATGCCGGGCGACCCGATCGCAGCGGCGAGGGGTTCCAGGATCGCCTGCCTGCGGCCGGCTTCGTCGAGTCGGTCGAGTTCGCGAGCTTTCCGACCGCCGACCAGCACGCACAGGTGACCCGGACTGCCGGGTGGGGAGGTATCGAAGACCGCGAACCCGGGGCCGTCGAGAAACATGAATTCGGCATCTGTGGTGGCGAGCCAGAACGGACGCTCGTAGACCGCGACCGCTTTGTACACCGATCCCATGTACATGTCTTGCTCGAGGCGCCGCCGACCTGCCGGAAGGGGCGGGTCGAAGGCGATCTCGGCCGACACCGGGGGTGGCGTCGACACGATCACCTTGGACGCTCGGACGAGAGCCGACTGGGTACGGAGGACGACGCCTGTGCCGTCTCGACTGATGGATGTCACCCGACTGTTCGTGAGGACCCGTGGTCCGAGTTCGGCGGCAATCTTGTCGGTCAGGGTTCCTGCACCCTCGACGATCAGACATTCCTGTGCGCCGCCGTTCGTCGACAACATCGTGGAGAGTCCGCCCTGGTAGTGAATCATTGCGGCCAGCGCATCCATCGAGAGGCGGTCGAGGTCTGCCGTCGTCGACACCTCGACGACCACTTCGAGGAGGCGGCGGGCTTTGGCCGTCGGCACCTTGCGAAGCCACTCCTGCACGGTTGTCGAGTTCCATCGCTTCGGCGCTCCCCGCCTCGCCCGGATTTCCCAGGCCAGCAGAACGGCAGCGGCCGTCAGCATCGACGGACTCACGGCCGAGATGGTGCGGGCGTCGCCGACGACGGTCGGCCGCTTCGGTGTGCGCATGGGGAACACGGTGGCCCCGAGTTCGGCGGCCAGCGCCGAGAACCGGTGGTGTCCGTGGCCGATCCACTGCCCACCCAGATCGAGCCGCGAGCCCAAAGCCGAGGTTTCAGCCATCATCCGGCCACCCGTTCGGTCCGCAGATTCGAGAACGAGCACGTCGATCCCTTGTCGATGCAGCGCTCTGGCGGCAATCAGACCCGACATTCCGGCGCCGACCACAGCGATGCTGGTGTCGAGAGTGGTTGCTTGCTTGTCGTTCGGGTTGCCCGTTCCCTGTTGCACCATTGGTCTCACTCCGGGATGTCGATGATCCAGTGCCTCGGCAATGGCCGATGAATTTCTAAGTCGGACAGCCGTACGAATCAAGATAGAGTGAGGTCCACCCGAACGCAACAGCGTCCCGGATCCGAACCTCAGGCGGTATCCGCCTTCAGCGACTTCGTACGCGCGACCGGTTGAGGGTCGGCATAGAGAACGAGCATGTCCAGCGCGTGGTCGAGATCGCGTCGAGCGCGGTCGGGATCCGGCTTCGCGATGTATTGCAGGATCAGCCCGTCGACCTGGGCCAGCGCCATGCGGCCGAGGGTGTCGAAGCCGATGGCGCAGCGTTCCCCTGCCGCTTGCGCGGCCCGCTCGCAGAACTCGGTGACGAGCGCGCCGTAGCGCTCGTACTGCAGCTGGGCCAGCCCCCCGGCTGAATCGTTCCGCAGTGAATAGGTCATGAGTTCGTATTGCATGATCTGCAGACCGACCCTGGTCGTGACCAGTTTGTTCCAGAAATTGCCCACCCCGTGGCGCAGGGCGTGTTCTACGCCCTTGTCGGCATCGAGTTCGGCGCGGAGCGTCTCGGATATCTCATCGATGACGGTCGTGATGACTGCACGAAGTAGCTGGTCCTTGCTGGAGAAGACGTAGTGCAGCGTGCCGAGGGGGATGCCGGCCCGCCCGGCGACGGCGCGAAGGGTCGTTCCGGGGACGCCCCTGTCGCTGAACTCCCTGATCGCCGCCGCGATGATCTGTGCCTCGCGCTCCGACGCCTTGACGTAGGCCACCGCTTTCCTCCTCGATGTCACCCGCCGATCCGACACCACTCTTGCACACCGGGATGCTGTGATCTAGGTTACGGTCGGACAACCGACCGACTTTTGGAAGGATTGAGATGACGGATTGCGATGTTGTCGTAGTCGGCGCCGGGCTCGCCGGACTCACCGCGGCGAGGGCCCTGGCTGCCGCCGGACGCAGCGTGACGGTGGTGGAAGCACGCGATCGGGTGGCCGGGCGCAACCTCGGCGGACACCTGGCAGGTGGCGTCCCGGTAGAGATGGGTGGTCAGTGGATCGGCCGGACCCAGACCGAGGCGTTGACGTTGATCGGCGAACTCGGGCTCGAGACGTTCCCGACCTACGACGACGGCGACGCGGTCACCCTCTACTAAGGGAAGGTCACCAGGTACTCCGACGCGACGTTCGGTCTCTCCGATGGCGCAGCGGTGGAGGTCGGCCGGCTCCAGCAGGAACTCGAGGTGCTTGCCGACTCGGTGTCGCTGTCGTCGCCGTGGGTTTCGCCCGCCGCCTCCGAACTGGACCGTCAGACTCTGGACGAATGGCTGCGCACCCACACCGGCGACCCCGAGGCGCTGGCATTCTGGGCGGCGGTCGTGCCCGCCGTGTTCTCCGCCCAACCGGCCGAGATGTCCCTGCTCCACTTTCTTTTCTATATCAAGTCCGGCGGCATGATCGACATGCTCGTCGGCACCACGGGTGGTGCCCAGGAGCTGCGTGTCGTCGGTGGCACGCATCAGATTTCGGAGCGGCTCGCCGCGGAGCTCGGGGACGAGGTGGTCCGACTGAACAGTCCGGTTCACACGATCGCCCACGACGACAGCGGGGTCCGCGTCGAGTTCGACGGCGGAACCGTCACCGCTGCACAGGCAATCGTGGCGATCCCCCCGACGTTGGCGGGCCGTCTCCGATACCGGCCCGCGCTTCCCGGTTCCCGTGACGGCCTGACTCAGCAGATCCCGATGGGGTCGGTGATCAAGGTCCAGATCGCCTACCCGACGCCGTTCTGGCGGGAGGCGGGACTCAACGGGTTCGCCTTCAACCTGGACGACGAGCTGAGCGTCACCCTGGACAACTCGCCCGCCGACGGCTCGTGCGGGGTACTCGTCGGCTTCTTCGAGGGCGCCCACGCCCGCACCGCTGCGCTCCGGACGCCCGCCGAGCGCCGAGCCTCGGCCGTGGCGACGCTGACGAAGCTGTTCGGCCCTGCCGCCGGCGAACCCGTGGATTACCTGGAACAGGACTGGATGGCCGAGGAGTACACCCGCGGCTGCTACGGCGGCCGGCTCGGCGCGGGCGTGTGGACGCAGTACGGTGCGGCCCTGTCCGAACCCATCGGGCGCCTGCACTGGGCAGGCGCGGAAACCTCCGACACCTGGAACGGCTACATGGACGGGGCGATTCGGTCCGGCTACCGGGCCGCGGCCGAAGTGCTGGCACAACTGAACTAGCATGAGGCGCTGAGCGAAGAGCTATGCCCGGGCGATCTCGCGCAGGTGCAGGCATACCTCGTCGATCGCCTGTTTCGCCTGCGCGAACACACCGATCTCGGTGACGAAGCCGTGGAAGACGCCGGCATACCGGGTCAGCGAGACGGGGACGCCGTCGCGCCGCAGCCGTGCCGCGTATGCCTCGGCGTCGTCCCGGATCGGGTCGACCTCCGCGGTCAGAATCAGCGCAGGCGGCAGGCCGCTCAGCGATTCGGCGCGCATGGGTGCGGCGAGGTGGTCGTCCGCCCGATGCCCCGGGCCGACGTAGTGGTCCCAGCACCAGCGCGCGTCCACGGTGCTCAGTAGCGGCGCATCGCCGAATTCCGACCACGACGGCGTCGTGAACGTCCCGTCGACGGCGGGGTAGGCAAGGACCTGAGTCACGGGTAGGGGGCTGCGCTCGTCGCGTCGGTGCAGGCAGAGGGCGGCGGCGAGATTGCCGCCGGCGGAGTCGCCCCCGATCGCGATCCTTGTCGGATCGATACCGAGTTTTGATGCTGTCCGGGTCAGCCACACGTAGGCATCGAGGCAGTCTTCCAGCGCTGCCGGGTAGGGGTTTTCGGGAGCCAGCCGGTAGTCCAGGGACACGACCGTCCATCCGGATCCGGCGGCGATCGCGCGACACAGTTCGTCGGCACCGTCGAGGGTTCCCAGGACGAAGCCTCCGCCGTGCAGATAGACGAGGGCAGGCGTGTCGCCGTCCGGAGCGGCACTGTTCGCGCGGTACAGGCGAGCCCGGATCGCACCTGCGCGGGTCGGGACGGTCAGTTGTTCGACACGGTCGAGCGGCGTGATCGGCTCGGCAGGCGGAGTGGTGTTCAGGAGCGCCCGGGCCTGCTCCGGTCCCAGCTCCCGGATCGGCTTCTGCAGGGCGTGGGCGATCATCCGGGCCGCGGCCTGTGCATCGCCGTCGAGCAGATTCCACCAGGTGGGGGCGTCGTCGTTCATCTCGGGAACCTCGCAAGTCATTGACAACAAGTGATCTGTGCCTCACCATCATAGTCACGTGACCAAGACGTTTGACTGTGAAGGTCGCACTCCAACTGGGATCCGCTGCTGACGGTGTACCGCGCACATGATCTCGTCGAATCGAAAGGACTGAAGGATGACCGAAACGACGATCGGCCACGCGACATGCGAGGCCGACGCGGTCGACGGGGTCGACATCCGGATCGAGGACGACGCGAGTCCGATCGTCCGGCTGATCGGCCGCACGATCGCCGATTCCGTCCGCGCGAACCGTGCGGATTCCGTCGTGGAGGGGGTGGAAGGCATTGTCGCGGTCCGCTCCCACGACACCCCGCAGGCTGCGACGATCAGCATCTCGAACGGTGTCGTCGCGGTGTCGAGCGGTGTGTTCACCTCACCCGACGTCACCCTGACCGTCGACCTCAACGCGCGGCTCGCCCCGGTCGGCGAGCCCGCGGGCGAGCGCGACCTCGTCGCAACGTCGCTGGCACTGCTGTCGCCGCCGCTGCCGGACTGGCAGGTCGCCGCGGAGACGTTCTGGGCCGCGGCCCGGTCGGTACCGGGGATCCCCGACGTGCTCGTCGCGGTCGCGGACGGCCCCGACGGATTGGCCCAGCAGGTCGTCGGCGAGGGCGAGACGCACTATGTGATCGCCGGCCCCCCGGAGCTGCTGGCCGGGATCTTCTCGGGCGCCGACGATCTGATCGCCGCCCTGTCCACCGGTCTGATCGGCGTGCGCGGCACGCTCTCTCAGTTGTCGGTGCTCGTCGCCGCATCCTGGAAGGTTCGATACGATGTCTGAAATCACCGTCGCTGCAAAGGATCGCGATGCCGCCGTCCACACGGTCCGCCTCGAGGCCACCAATCACGACGGCTCGTTCCTCGGAAAGAACGTGGCGCCCAAGAAGTTCGCCGCGAGCGCGGGGTCGGGTTTCGCGTTCGCCGATCTCCTGTTCGGCCTCGACCTGGGCAACGATCCGACGTTCGGATTCGCCTACCCCGACTGGCGCGGGCACCTGGCCGACGTCCAGTTCCGGCCCGACATGTCGACGCTCGTGCAGTGGGAGCCCGGCCTGCAGTCCGTGATCGGTGACTACTGGCAGACGGACGGCACCCCGGTGGGGACCTGTCCGCGCAACCTGGCCCGAAAGCTGGTCGACCGACTCGCAACGCGTGGTTTCACGGCCACCGTGGCGGTCGAGATCGAGGCGACCCTGTTCCAGGAGTCCATTCACGAGGCCCGCGCCAAGGGATATCGCGACCTGACGCCGCTCGGCGGTTCCGCCGGAACCGCGTACCACCTCGCGAGATCGAAGGACTGGGTCGACTACATGTCGGCGGTCGCCCGTCGCCTCGAAGAGATCGGCATCGAGTGGGAGGCGTGGAGCGACGAGGACGCGGCAGGCCAGGTCGAACTCAACCTGGTTCCCGGTGAACCGATCTCGGTGTGCGATGCCTGGGCTCGCGCCAGGCAGGTGATGCGTGAGGTGGCCTTCGAACTCGGTCGCACCGTGACCTTCATGGCCAAGCCGACGGCCGGGTACGGTCAGGCCTCGCACGTCAACCTGTCCCTGCAGCGCGACGGGGTCAACAGTTTCTACGCCGAGGACGGGCCCTCACCGACGATGCGGCACGCGATCGGCGGACTCCTCGCGACGTTGCAGGGCGCGACGTCGATCGTGCTCCCGCAGATCACCTCCTACCGCCGCCTGGTCGACCTGAGCGGCCCGCCGACGACGGTCACGTGGGGCATCAGCAACAAGACCACCGCGGTGCGTGCGGTGTGCGGGCACCCGGAGTACTCCCGCCTCGAGTACCGGGTTCCGGGTGCCGACGCGAACCTGTACCTCGCGGTCGCGGCCATTCTCGCCGGGGTGGTCGCCGGCCTCGACGGCGCGATCGAGCCGCCCGAGCCGGTCAGCGACATGGCGTGGTGTGCACCCGATCTCGAGAGGTTGCCGAACACCATCACCAAGGCGGCCGCCGCTCTCGAGGCCGATCCGATCCTGCGCGAGCAACTCGGGGACGAGTTCGTCGACTACTGGGTGGGTACCCGCCGGTGGGAGTGGATGCAGTTCCACACCGCGGGTGGCGATCCGTTCGCCGAGCTCTCCGAATGGGAGTCGGCGCGATACTTCGAGTTCCCGTGAGCACGGAGAACGCGACGCCGGGCACCGTCCGGCCGCTGATCGGCATCACCGGCCGGCGGTTCCGGCTGGGGCTGGTCGACGGACTCGACAAGCGCTACGGCCACCTGTTCGCCGACGCCTTCATGTCCGACTTCTCGGACCGGATCGCCAAAGCCGGTGGCATTCCGGTGAACCTGCCCTACGATGCCGACCCGGAGGCACTCTGCCATTGGCTGGGTGGCGTGGTCGTCACCGGAGGCCAGGACGTTCATCCCGCGTGCTGGGGCGGCGACCCGTCGGTGGTGCGGGACGTGGACCCGCGGGACGATCCGATGGTCCACGACCCTGATCGGGACGAGTTCGAGATCGCGCTCGTGCGGGCCGCACTCGCCAGGCGCATTCCGGTGCTCGGGGTGTGCCGCGGCCTGCAGGTCCTGAACATCGCTCTGGGTGGCACGCTGATCGCCGACCTCCCGCCGGGGTCCGTCGAGCACCTGTCGGTGTCGCCCCCGCTCACCGACGGTGCCGACGACCACAAGGTGACGTTCGAGCCCGGTTCGATCGCGGAACGGCTGTTCGGCGCCAGTGCGGTGACCAACTCGTGGCACCACCAGGCGGTCGACCGCTGCGGTACCGGCCTCGTGGTCACGGGTCGCGCGGCCGACGGCGTCGTCGAAGCGGTCGAATTGCCGGGGGCCGCGGTGCTCGGTGTCCAGTGGCTG
>NZ_JBHUSF010000083.1:0-30937 GCF_042673295.1 Rhodococcus sp. NPDC057014 | reverse complement strand
CCCCTGCTCGGGGTGGGCGCCGCCGTCGTCTCACTCCCCCGCGTCGCCGCGGGCCGCGGCCTGTAGTCCGGACTCGCTGCGCAGGGGCACTTCCTTCCACAGCACGGTGAGGACGAAGGCGACGACGGCGAGTATCGAGACGCTGAGGAAGACGGATCCGATGGCGTCGGCGAATCCTTCCCGGAACGGCAGGGCGAGCACGTCGTCGAGTCTTCCGATCACCGAACTGTCCGTGAGGACACCGCTGACGCCTGCGTGGTCGGGGCTGAGCATTCCCTGACCCATGGCGGCCTCGGCGGGGTCGTTGCTCTGCGCGGCGGCCACCACTGCCCGCCGGAAGTCGGAGGTGCCTGCGGCGGCCGTCACGCGCTCGCCGATGGCCGGGGTGAGGCGGGAGAACAGGATCGACAGGAAGATCGCGACGCCTGCGGTGCCGCCGATCTGCCGGAAGAAGGTGGCCGCTCCGGTCGACACCCCCATGTCCTGCGGGGGCAGGGCGTTCTGAATGGCGAGGGTGAGCGGCTGCATCAGGTTTCCGAGACCGAGTCCCAGGATCAGCATGAACGCCATCACGACGGGCATCGGAGTGTCGGCTGCGAGCGTGTGCAGCAGGAACGCGGCGACCGCGATCAGGGCGGTCCCCAGGATCGGGAAGTACCGGTACCGCCCGGTCCGCGAGATCATCTGGCCGCTGACCACCGACCCGGCCATGAGGCCGAGGACCATCGGCAGGATCTGGAACCCGGCGAGGGTGGGGCTCGAGCCCTTCACCACCTGCAGGTACTGGGGCAGGAGGGTGATGCCGCCGAACATCACGGCTCCCACGACGAGGCTGATGACGACGCCGAGCGCGAACGTGCTGTTGCGGAAGAAGCGCATCGGGATGAGCGCGTCGTCCTTCATCGCCAGTTCCACCAGCACGAACGCGAGCACGCCGACGACGCCGATCACATAGCACGCCAACGACTTCGAGTTGCCCCATCCCCAGGTGTGCCCCTGTTCGGCGACGATGAGCAACGGCACGACACCCACGGCGAGGGCGATCGCGCCCCACCAGTCGATCCGCCTGCTTCCGCCCGGTCGCCGCGGAAGCTGCAGCACCCGGGAGACGACGGTGAGCGCGACCAGCCCCACCGGCACGTTGACCAGGAAAACCCAACGCCAGCCGTCGATTCCGAGGATCACGTCCTGCCCGGCGAACAGTCCGCCGAGCACCGGCCCGAGCACGCTGGACGTGCCGAACACCGCCAGGAAGTAGCCCTGGTACTTGGCGCGCTCACGCGGGGAGACGATGTCGCCGATGATGGTGAGCGCCAACGAGAACAGGCCGCCGGCGCCGAGTCCCTGCACCGCACGGAAGGCCGCGAGCATGTACATCGACGTCGAGAACGTACACAGGACCGAGCCGATCACGAACACCGTGATGGCGAACATGAAGAACGGCTTGCGGCCATAGATGTCGGACAGCTTGCCGTAGAGCGGCGTCGCGAGGGTCGCGGTGACGAGGTAGGCGGTGGTGGCCCAGGCCTGCAGCGAGTAGCCGTCGAGGTCGTCGGCGATGGTGCGGATCGCCGTCGCCACGATCGTCTGATCGAGCGCGGCGAGGAACATGCCGAGCATCAACCCGCTGAGTACAGCCAGGATCTGCCGGTGGGTGTAGGCCACCGGCGTTTCGACCGAATTCGACACTGTTTCCTCGCTGCGCTGTCGTTTACTTGTAGTCGGCAAGTATGCGAGCGCAGCGAGGATTCGGGCAACTGTTGGACTGGGCTTTACCTGCGGATAAGCTCTGCCGCCGCCGGATTACTCGCCCGTGAACTCGGGGGCGCGTTTCTCGAAGACGGCGGTGATCGCCTCGGTCAGGTCCTGAGACGGCAGGAATGCGGCGTTCCACGCGGCGACGTAGCGCAGGCTGTCGTCGACGGCGGCCGCCCGGGAGTGGTCGAGGACGTCCTTGATGCCGTGCACGACGAGCGGCGGGTTCGCCGCGATCTCGGCTGCGGTGGCGTGCGCGGCCGCGAGGACGGCGTCGGTGTCCGCACACACGTCGTTGACGAGACCGATCTTCTGCGCGCGGTCCGCGTCGATGTCCTTGCCGGTGAGAGCGAGTTCCCGCAGGTGTCCGTCGCCGATGATGGCGGGCAGCCGGGCGAAGCTGCCCATGTCGGCGACGATCGCGACCTTGACCTCGCGGATGCTGAACTTCGCGTCGGCGGCGGCGTAGCGGATGTCGCAGGCGGAGATCAGGTCGACGCCGCCGCCGATGCACCAGCCCTGAATGGCCGCGACCACGGGCTTGCGGCAGTCGGCGACCGCGTTGATGCCGGACTGCATCCGCTTGATCATGTCGTGGAACGCGGTGCGCGGGCCTGCCTGCGCCTTGTCGGCGAGAACGGAGCCGAAGCTGCCGCTCATGGCGGGCAGGTCGAGACCGAAGGAGAAATTCTTGCCCGAGCCGGCGATCACCACGGCCCGCACGTCGGGATCGGAGTCGAGTTCACCGAAGATCTCGGGGAGCTCGCTCCAGAAATCCGGCCCCATCGCGTTGCCCTTGCCGGGTCCGGTGAGCGTCACCTGCGCGACGTGATCCTTGCGCTCGACGGTGAACGCATTCCAGGTCTTCTGTTCGGTCATTACTCGAGAGTAACCTCCACTCGCCGGTGTCAGGAGAAATACCCTGGAGGTCTCTGCACCGTCCTGCGAACGGACAGCCGCGATGACGCATCGGACGCCCCCGGGTGGCGACGCCGTGGTCGTCGGCGCCGGAATGGGTGGCCTGCTGGCCGCGGCGGCGCTCGGCGGCGCGTTCCGGAACGTCCTCGTCCTCGACCGCGACGTTCTGCCCGACGCGGCCACGGCGCGCCGGTGCGTGCCGCAGGCCCGGCACGTGCACGCCCTCCTCGCCGGTGGGCAGGCCGCGATGGAGGACCTCCTGCCGGGTCTCGTGCCCGAACTCCTCGCCCTCGGCGCCACCGCTGGCGACGCGCTCGGCGACATTCGGTGGATCGTCGACGGGCACCGGATGGCCCGCGCGACCAGTGGGGTTCCCGGCATTCTCGCCAGCAGGCCGCTCGTCGAGTGGCAGGTGCGGCGACGGGTCCGGGCCTTGCCGAACGTGCGGATTCTGGACCGTTCCGACGTCACGGGTCTCACCCTCGACGGCGGGAGGGTGACCGGCGTGACCGTGCAGCACCGGGGCGGCGTTCCGCCGGAGGTCGTCGGGGCCGATCTCGTCGTGGATTCGTCGGGCCGCAGTTCGCAGAGCGTCGCCCGGCTCGGCGCGCTGGGGTTTTCGCCGCCGTCCGAGTCGCAGGTGGCCGTCGACGTCAGTTACGCGACGAGGCACTTCCGACTCGACCCGCCGCACCTGGACGGCGATTCCGGCATCGGGATGGCGCCGGGACCGTCGAGTCCGCGCAGTGGATTCATGGGCGTGCAGGAGAACGGCACGTGGATCGTCACGCTCGCCGGGTACGGCGACGACGTGCCGCCGCTGGATCCGGGCGGGTTCCTCGACTTCGTGAAGTCGTTCCCGGCTCCGGACATGTACGACGCACTGCGCACGGCCGAACCGGTGGACGACGGCGTGCGCTACCGGATCCCGACGACCGTCCGGCGGCACTATTCCGCGGACGATCTTCCGCCGAACTATCTGCCGTTCGCGGACGCCATCTGCTCGTTCAATCCCATCTACGGCCAGGGGATGAGCGTCGCCGCGGTGGAGGCGCAGATCCTGCGGGACTGCCTGCGGTCGGGTCGGACGCATCTCGCTCGCCGGTTCCTGCGCGGGGCGCACCGGTGCATCGATGCCGCGTGGAATCTCACCGTCGACAACGACCTCCGGATCCCGGCCGTGCCGGGACGACGGTCGGCGCGGGTGCGGTTCGCCAATGCCTATGCGTCCCGACTCGACCGGGCCGCGTCCGTCGACCCGGCCGTGGGGTCCGCGTTCCTCCGGGTGACGCATCTCCTCGATCGTCCGGGGACGCTGCTCCGACCGGCGACGGTGCTGCGGGTTCTGCTCGCCTCCCGCTGACGGACCACCGCAGGATTACCTGTATGTTGACGTCACAGATACCTGAAGGCTCTGCGCCGCCACGAGAGGAAATCCGTGCTCGACATCGCCTGGAACCCGACGCTGAACACGCTGACCCGCAACGCCTGGCGACTGTCCTTCGGCGGCGGCATCGCGCCGGTCCAGCGCACCCCGTCGACCCGCATCCACGAGGCACCCCATCAGGACCTGTACCGGTTCGACGGTTCCGACACCGACGACGACCGGCCCATTCTCCTCGTGCCGCCGCTCGCCGCGCCCGCGCACTGCTTCGACCTCCGGCCGGGCCAGAGCCTGGCCGCGCACCTGGTCGGGTCGGGCAAGGCCACGTATCTCGTCGACTACGGAACGATGGGCTACGCCGACCGCGGCCTAGGGTTCGAGGACTGGGTGGACAACTACATCCCCGCCGCCGTCGACCGCGTGTCCACGCTCCACGGCGGCGCACCCGTCGACCTGATCGGCTGGAGCCTCGGAGGCACGATGTCGCTGCTCACGGCCGCCGGCCGCGGCGATCTGCCGATCGGTTCGGTGACGGCGATCGGCACGCCGATCGACTACGAGTCGGTGACCATGATCGCGCCGTTGCGGGCGGTCGGCCGGTTCACCGGCGACCGTCCCCTCACCACCGCCACGGGAGCGATGGGCGGACTGCCCGCGCCACTGGTCCAGGCCAGCTACCGCTTCACCGCACTCCAGCGCGAACTCACCAAGCCGTGGTTCATCGCGCGGAACCTGCACGACACCGAGACCCTGGCCCGCATGGAGTCCATCGACCGGTTCATGGCCGACATGCCCGGGTACCCCGCACGCTTCTTCCGCCAGGTCTGCACTCAACTGATCCTCGGGAACGCGCTCGCCGAGGGGAGCTTCGAGACCCGGAACGGCGCGATCACGCTCGCCGATCTGACGGTGCCGGTCCTCGCGATCGGCGGCACCGAGGACGTCATCGCCCCGATCCCGTCGGTCCGGGCGGCGACGGACGTGCTCACCGGTTCACCGTCGGTGCGGTTCGAGTCCGCGCCGGGCAGCCACCTGGGACTCGTCGCGGGCCCGAAGGCCAAGAACTCCACGTGGGCGCACGTCGACGGCTTCCTCGACGGGGTCGTCGCGCAGACAGCCTGACATCAGACCAGCCCAGACTGTTCAGACGAGCCCGGCCCGGGCGGTTACACCAGCCCGGCCCGGACCGTTCAGACGAGCCCGGCCCGGGCGACGGCACCTGCGAACAACGCAGTGACCGCGGCGCCCATCGTCTGCTGGTCCACTTCCTCCGGATCGACGGAGTGTTCGAGCACGAGGCCGGAGATGAGGGCCATGAGTGAGATGGCCGTGGTGCGGACGTCGAACGTGTCGTCGACTCCCCACTCCCGCGCGCGCTCGCCGATCAATTCGACGAGCCGCCCCCGCAGTTGCCGCCGTTCCCGCAGGTAGGCCTGCGCGATCTGCGGGTCGCGGGCGGCGAGCACACCGAATTCGAGGACCAGCAGCGACCAGCCCGGCTCGCGCACCATCCACGACGCGACGGCCTCGCCACCCTTCCCCGCGGCGTCCGTGGGGTTCATGCCCGCGATCTCGGCGAGCACCCGCCCCGCGAGTTCGAGTGAGCGCGCCGCGAAAAGTTCCGCGAACAGGTCCTGTTTCGACTCGAAGTTCGAGTAGACCGCGCCCTTTGTGAACCCGGCCCGGCGCGCGACCTCGGCGAGCCGGGCCGCACTGAAGCCGCGTTCCGCGAATTCCTCCGCCGCCGCGTCGAGGAGGCGCTGACGCACGACGTCGCGACCGGGACGCGTCGTCGGCGTCCATTCGGTGTGACGACTGTCCGGTTGACGTTCTTCAGTCACGATACCTAGGGTATTCAATACCTACGGTATCGACAAGGATCGAGGACGCCCGATGACCATCACCGACAGCGAACGCGCCACCCCGGCTCCCGTGCACCACGACAGCCCGGTGTCGAAGCACGGCGCGCCCACGGTGATGGCCGCGCTGGTCTTCGGTGTTCTCCTCCTCCAACTCGGCTTCATCCTCAGTTACGTGGCCGCGTTCCATCAGCCCACGCCCCGCGACATCCAGATCGGTGTCGTTGCCGCGGCGGGACTGCCCGCCGGGACGGACCAGCAGGTCGCCGACCGACTCGACGCGATCGACGGCAAGCCGCTCCGCGCACGGGTCGTCGCGGACACCGCGGAAGCCCGCCGCCTCCTCCACGACCGCGAGATCCAGGGCGCGTTCGTCGTGAATCCCGCCGGCCCCGACACCCTGATCACGGCCAGCGCGGGCGGCAGTTCCATCTCCAGCGCACTCGAATCGGTCTTCGCCCGGGTGGAGGACAGTCAGGGTCGCCAGTTCACGGTTCGCGACGAGATCCCCGTCGGCGCGCACGACAACCGCGGCCTGTCCGGCTTCTATCTGGCGGTCGGGTGGGTGGTCGGCGGCTACCTGCTCGCCGCGGCGATCGGCCTGTTCATCGGCGCCCCGCGAACTCTGCGCCAGGCGTCCGCGCACACGGCCGTCCTGTTCGGCTACGCGCTGCTGTCCGGCGCTCTCGGCGCCCTGATCACGACGCACGTGCTCGGGACGTTCGCGGGCCACTGGTTCCCGCTGTGGCTGCTCGGGACCGGGGTCGTCTTCGGCACGGCCGTGTTCACACTCGGCCTGCGCGCCTCGGTCGGCATCCTCGCGGTGCCGCTCGCGATCGCCGTCTTCGTCATCCTGGGCAATCCCAGCGCCGGCGGGGCGTTCGGTTCGAACGTCATCCCCACGTTCTACGCGGCCATCGGACGGTGGATCACCCCCGGCGCGGGAACCGAGGGAATCCGCAGCATCGTGTACTTCGACGACGTGGGGCTGGGACAGCCCGCACTCGCCCTCGCGCTCTACTCCGCGGTCGGGCTGGGACTGCTGTTCGGGTTCACCGTCCGGCGCCTCCGGAAGCTGGAATCGACTACGCCCCGTTCCGATGTCGTGTCGGAAGACGCATCTTGATGTCGTTCCAGGGGAATGGACCTACTCTTGGTTCATGCCGACGCCCCTGCACCCCCACGCCGCGCATGTCGCCGAGACTCTGATCGCGCGAGGGCACCATGGGGTGATCGTGACCCAGCCCGACTCCACCCACTCGGCGGCCGAGGCGGCCGAGTCGCTGGGGGTCGATGTCGGCGCCATCACCAAGTCGCTGGTGTTCCTCCTCGACGACGACCCGATCCTCCTCCTCGTGTCGGGCGCGCACGAGGTGGATCTGGCGAACACGGGCAAACGACTGCAGGGAAATCTGACCCGGGCGCCCCTCGACATGGTGCGGATCGCGACGGGGCAGCCGATCGGCGGCATCGCCCCGCTCGGCCATCCCACGAACCTTCCGACCTACGTCGACAACGCCCTGTCGGAGTACGCGGAACTGTGGGCGGCCGCCGGTCACCCGGACACCGTCTTCCGCACGTCGTTCTCGGAGTTGGTCCGGATCACCGCGGGCCTGGCGATCGACGTCGACTGAGTCCCGGGCGGTTCCCGCCCCCTATAGTTGACGTCAGATCTCGTGAACGAGAATGACGCGCGCGAGAACGACCGCGCGAGAACGACACAGTGCCCACACGGGCCGACCCGGAGAATGATTTGTCCGACAGAGCCGAGAACGCCGATACCGTCGATGGTTCGGACCTCCCCCGTGACCCCGAACTCGCCCCCGGAATCTGTGCCGAGGATTACCGCGCGGCCCTGCGTCGTCACCCGGCGGGCGTCACCATCGTGACCCTCGACTCGGGTTCGGGCCCGGTCGGCTTCACCGCATCCTCGTTTTCGTCCGTCTCGCTGGCTCCGCCGCTGGTGTCGTTCAACATCGCGAACACGTCGTCGAGCATCGACGCGCTCCACTCGGCGGGCTCGCTGGTGATCCACCTGCTCGGCGAGCACCAGCAGCACCTGGCTCAGCGGTTCTCACGGAGCGCGGACCAGCGGTTCTCCGACGAGTCTCTGTGGGCGCGGCTCGACACCGGCGAACCGGTGCTCCACGGAACGCCCAGCTGGATGCGGGTCGTCGTGGACCAGTTGATCCCGGTCGGCGACCACACGCTCGTCATCGGCCTCGTCACCCGCGTCCACGCCGAGGCCGACGACGATTCCGCGTCGGCTCCGCTGCTGTACCACGAGGGCCGGTACTACCGGCCCACTCCGCTGGGTTCAGCGAACAACGGCAACTGACCTGGTCAGGACGCCAGCACCCGTTCGACGCGGGGGACGTCGAAGCGTCGCAGCGCCTCGTCCACGGCTTCCGCGGACGTGACGAGACCCCGCTCCTCCAGCCACGGGAGGGTGCCGTCGACGAGCTGCTCGAGCACCCTGGGCAGCGACAGCGGGAGCAGGGTGACGCCGTCGGCGACGCCGGCCGCCTGGATGTCGGCGATGAGCCCGGCGAGGCCGGCCGGAGTTCCGATGTACTGCAACGACACCGGTGCGCGCGGTGTGTCCAGTGCACTGTCGAGGAGGGCCAGCTCCTTGCGCGCGGCTCGGGCTTCTCCGGCGATGAGCACCTCGAGGTCCACCAGGACGGTGACGCTGTCGGGGTCGCGACCGTCGGCGACGATCTCGGCACGGATTCGCGCGCGCTCCTGCTGCGCCTCACGCAGGTCGGCGGCCCGGATCCGGACGACGTTCGGCGGGAACGACGTGAGATCGAGCTGATCCGTCGAGTCGGCGGTCAGGTCCACCCAGTAGTCGGCGCCGTTGATCGGCCGCGTGCCTGCGGCGCCCTCGGCGGCCGGGTGGTGTCCTGATCCGGTCAGCTCGACGGCGACGCGAAGGGGACGGGAAACGAAGGCATTGTCTCGAGACATAGGGGTTCCTCGGGAATGACGTGTGCGTGTGAGTGAAACGGAGCGGGAAGACCGGTCAGCTCGAACACATACCCGAGGCGGTTCGGCACAGATCGACATGCCGACGGCACCAGTGAGCAATCATTGTGCTCCCAGCCTGCGATGCCATGCCGTCATACTAGCGCCTCTCGCGAAAAGCGGGTCTCGGGCACCGGATTCCACTGGCCGCTCTCCTTGGCGTAGGACCAGTTCCGGCGTCCCGCCACCAGGGTGCGCACGGCGTCGACCAGCCGATCCACGTCCTCCGAGCAGCTTCCGAGACCCAGGCTGACCCGCACGGCGCCGTCGGGCCTGCCGAGGCGGCCGAGCAGCGGGTGTGCGCAGAAGCGTCCGTCGCGAACCCCGATTCCGTGTTCGGCGGACAGGTAGGCGGCGATCTCCCCCGGCTCGAAACCGTCGATCGTGAACGTCACGATCCCCACGGTGTCGGGGGCGTCCGACCACAGCCGCAGGAACTCCAGGCCGTCGACGGAGCCGAGGCCGTCGAGCAGCCGGCCGGTGAGCGCCGCCTCGTGTTCGGCCACCGTGCCGAAGTCCAGTTCGGACAGCGCATCGCACGCGGCGGCGAGGGCCGCGGCGCCGAGCACGTTGGGGGTTCCCGCCTCGTGCCGGGCGGGGGCAGGCGCCCACTGAGTGGATTCGACGGTCACGTTCCGGACCGCGCCGCCGCCCGCGAGGTAGGGCTCGGCGGCGTCGAGCCAGTCCCGGCGGCCCACGAGCACGCCGGCACCGAACGGGGCGTACAGCTTGTGCCCGGAGAAGGCGAGGTAGTCGACGCCCCACTCCTCGACGTCGATGCGGCGGTGCGGTGCCAGCTGAGCGGCGTCGACGAGAATCCGTGCGCCGCAACGATGCGCCACCTCGGCGAGGGCGGCGATCGGCAGCACCTCGCCGGTGACGTTGGAGGCACCCGTCACCGCGAGCAGGGCGGTGGGCTTGGAGCACAGTTCGGCGACGAGCAGCCGGACGGTCTCGGCCAGCGTGTCCGCGGCCCGCACGACGCGAGAATCCTTCCACGGCAGCAGGTTCGCGTGGTGTTCGATGTCGAGGACGACGGTGCTGCCGGGAACGCAACCGGCGAGCAGGTTCAGCGAGTCGGTGGTGTTGCGGGTGAACACCACCACCTGGTCGTCACACGCTCCGACGAACCGGGCCACCGAGTCGCGGGCCTTCTCGTAGCACTCGGTCGACACCCGCGAGGCGTAACCGGCGCCGCGGTGCACGCTGGAGTACGTCGGAAGCAGTGCGCCTATACGGTCCGTCACCTGTGCCAACGCCGGCGCACTGGCCGCGTAGTCGAAGTTCACATACGTGCAGTCGCCGCCCTGAACGAGCGGAACCCGCAGGTCGGAACCCGAAACCTGAGCCAGGGGGGCAACACACACGTCAGCGGTCAATACAGCAGTCATCACGACATCCCTCGTAGTCAGGGACTCGTCACAGGGTCGGTGCCCTCTCGGAGTCCGCGCTTGCCGGGTTCGGTATGAACCTCAGCCTGGTCGTCACCCGGAGCACCCCGCCGCGGTGGAGGGTTGCCGACCAGCTAGCCGGGGCTTGACGCTGGTACTCGTGACCTGTTTCGAAGATTGCAGGATCGGCGCGCAGTTGTCAACTCGACACCGGAAGGGTCCGGGATCCGGGCTCGGCGCTCGCGTCAGCCGGGGGTGACTCCGAGCAGCGGGGCGAGCTGATTCGCAATCGGGTTGAGGTCCAGCTTGTTCGGGTCCTTCTTGGGTGTGGAGTCCCACGGCTGAACGGTGGCGGGGTCGCCGAACACGATCCGATTCGCGCTGCGGACGCCGGTGAGACTGCCCTGCGGGGCCGCACAGGTGGCGGCGGTGTTCTGCGGGAAGTCCTGCTGCGTGTCGTCGAAGTTCGGATCCTGGCGCTTCATCTCCCGGAGGATCGCCTGGGTGCCCTCGTACCCGACGGTGCACGACGGCGGGTTGTTCGTCTCGGCCACCAGGCCCAGGTGCACGGTTCCGTCGTCGGGAGCGATGGTCGACGACGCCGCCGCCACGCCCGGCAGGTACACGAAGAGGGTGCGCAGGGCCGTCGCCTGCAAGGAAATCACCTTCGCCGTATCCGACAGGTTGGCAAGGTTGGTCGTGATTCCGGGCCCCGCCTCCGAGACCAGTTGCCCCAGTTGTCCGCTCGCCGGGTTTCCGTTGTCGATCAGCTGCCGGACGTCGGGGTCGCTGCTGCGCAGGCGATCCGCGAGCAAGTCCAGGTCGGAACTGAAATCCTTGATCGCCGAAGACTGTTCGGACTGCGTGCCCAGCACGGTCCGGCTGTCGCGCAGCAGTGCCACGGTGCGGTCGAGTGATTCGGCGCCCGACGCCGACAGCCCGGACAGCGAGTCCGCCAGCGACTGAAGGTCTTCACCCTTTCCGTCGAAGGCCGCGCCGAGTTCGGTCACGACGGTGTGGAGCGCGTCGATCGGCACGGATTCGGTCAATCCCTGCGTGCTGGCGAGCAATTCCTCGACAGGCACCGGCGTGGACGTGTCCCGGGCGGCGATGCGGGATCCGTCCGTCAGGAACGGTCCCCGATCGGCGGGAGGCTGCAGGTCGACATATTGCTCTCCGATCGCCGACCGGTTCGCCACAACGGCTTTCGCGGACGCGGGAATGCCGGGCGCGCTCTTGTCGATCCTCAATTCGACGACGACGCCGTCCGCGGCGAGAGACATGTTCCCGACACGGCCGACCGGCACGCCGCGGTAGGTGACTTCGGCGTTGGTGAAGATGCCGCCCGACGTCTCCAGTTCGAGGTTCACGGTGTATTCGCCGAAGCCGAGGAGGTTGTCGAGGCGCACGTAGTGGGCACCCACGTAGACGAGCCCCGCGACGGCGACGACTACGAAGCCGATCAGCTGCCACCGGACCATCGGCGACCTCACCGTGCGCGCTCGATGTCGCGTCGGCCGAGCGCCGTCCCTGCGGCGGCGACCCGGTGCCGGTTCACGGTTCGGCTAATGGTGGTGGCAGACACAGACACTCCGATGACTGGTGAATACATGATACGAGCGGTCACACATATATCTAGTCCGGTCGCCGGAGCAGCGCAAACTCCGCGCAGTCCGCGGTGGCGTACGTCACCATCCGACCTTGACTGAATTTTCAGTTTGGAATATGTTCGGTAACCAACAGGACGTGATACCGGTCACCTCCGCCCCGAATGTGAGGTCCGCAGTGTCCACGAATCTCGACCCGACGACGCCCGTCGACGACACCGCTCCCTCCCCACCGGAGGACCGGTTCGGCCACGTCGAAACGATCGGCGTGGAGTACATCCCCGAATCGGAACGCGATTCGCGACCGCTCAACATGCTCGCGGTGTTCTTCGGCGGCAATCTGGCGTTCTCCGTGATCGTGTTCGGCTGGCTGCCCATCACATTCGGGCTCAGCTTCGGCAGCGCGGTGGCGGCCAGCGCGATCGGCATCGGGCTCGGAACGCTCCTCATCGCTCCCCTGTCGCTCCTGGGCCCGCGCACCGGCACGAACAACACCGTGTCGAGTGGTGCGCACTTCGGAGTGAGCGGGCGGATGATCGGCTCGGGACTCACCCTCCTCTTCGCCCTCGCGTACGCGGCCATCGCGGTCTGGACCTCGGGTGACGCACTGATCGCCGCCGCCCACCGCCTGTTCGGCACACCGGTCGACAACGGCATGCTCGCCCTCGGCTACGGCATCATCGCCGCCGAGATCGTGGCCGTCGCACTGTTCGGGCACGGCACGGTGGTCGCGCTCCAGAAGTTCGTGCTGCCCGTCGTCGCCGCACTGCTCCTGCTGGGGGTCTTCGCGTTCGGTGGCCACTTCGACGGCGGCGCGGGCAGCGGCGACTACCTGCTCGGCGGCTTCTGGCCGACCTGGATTCTGGCCGTGGTCCTCGCCGTCGGCGGTCCGCTGTCCTACGCCCCGACGCTCGGCGACTACAGCAGGCGGATCTCCCGGGAACGGTTCAGCGACCGTTCGATCGTCGCGGCCACCATGGCCGGCATCTTCTTCGGACTGTTCCTGACCGCGGCGTTCGGATCGTTCACGGCGTCGACGTTCACCACGCTGAGCGACTCCTACGTCGCCGACCTGGTGGCGGAGGCTCCCGGCTGGTACGTGCTGCCGATCGTCCTCGTCGCCCTCGCGGGCGGACTCGGCCAGGGCGTCCTCAACGTCTACGCCAGCGGACTCGACCTGGAGGCGCTGATCCCCCGGTTGCGCCGCGTCCACACGACGCTGATCACGTCGGCGCTCGCGGTGGCCCTGCTCTACATCGGTGTCTTCGTCGTCGACGCCGTCGATTCGATCACGGCGATGACGTTGGTGCTCAACGGTTTCGCCGCGCCGTGGGTGGCGATCAACGTCGCCGGGTTCCTGGCTGCGCGCCGCGGGCAGTACGACGCCGTCGATCTCCAGGTCTTCAACCTGGGCCGGAAGGGCGGGCGGTACTGGTTCACCGGCGGCTGGAACCTGCGCGCCGTCATCCCCTGGGCCGCCGGATCGCTGTTCGGCCTGCTCGCGGTCGACACGTCGCTGTACTCCGGGCCGCTTGCCGACATCGCGCACGGTGTCGATGTCAGTCTGATCGGATCGTCGGTCATCGCCGTGGCCGGCTACCTCGTCGCGCTGCGACTGTGGCCCGAACATGTGGCCCCGGTCGAGGCGCAGTCGTCCTAGGGCGACACGAACCGAAGGAGATCCCCGATGAGCGAGCGACGCGACGCGATTCTGAAGGCGAGCGCGACGGCCATTGCCCAGCGAGGCATCCGCGGGCTGCGCGTCAACGATGTCGCGGAGGTCGCGGGCGTCTCGCCGGGACTGCTGTACTACCACTTCAAGGATCGCATCGGCCTTCTCGAGGCCGCCCTGAACTACATCAACGACCGTGCCCGCGACTACCGCAGCGAGGGCGAGGGGTCCGCGGACTCCGCTCGCGACCGGCTCACCCGCTCGCTCCTCGGCGAGATCCAGGACCGTCCCGAGGTCGTGGAGAACTCGCTGGCCTGGAACGAGTTGCGCGCCTCCGCCGTGTACGAGGAGGCGCTGCGGGAGCCCCTCGCGCGGACCACCGACGCGTGGGTTGCGGAGATCGCCGACGCCATCACACAGGCGCAGGCCACCGGCGAGATCTCCCCCTCGCTCGACGCCCGGCGCACCGCGGTCACGATGACCGCCCTCGTCGAAGGACTGTCCGGGCGGTGGCTCTGCAAGGAGATCTCCACCGAGGACGCCCGCTCCCATCTGCTCGGCGCGATCGACGTCGTGATGTCCGAGCCCCCCAACCGCACCACCGACAACCCCGTCACCACAAGAACGAAGGAACAACGATGACCATCCGCACGATCACCGCTCTGCCCGCACCCTCTTCCCCCGCACGGTCCACGGCGTCCGGCCGCGCTCCGCTGCGGGTCGGGTTGGTGCAGCACCGCTGGCTAGCCGACGCGGACGCATTGCGCTCCGGGTTGACCGACGCGATCGGCGAGGCGGCCGCCCTCGGCGCGGCGGTGGTGTTCCTGCCGGAACTCACGCTGTCGAAGTACCCCGCCGACACCCGCGCGACCGGGACGCCCGGCCGCGATGCCGAAGACCTCACGACCGGACCCACCTACACGTTCGCGGCCGCGGCCGCGGCCCGGCACGGGGTCTGCGTCCACGCCTCGCTGTACGAGAAGGCCGACGGCCCGGACGGTCTCGGGTTCAACACCGCCATCCTCGTGTCCCCGTCCGGTGACCTGCTTTCCCGGACGCGCAAGTTGCACATCCCCATCAGCGCCGGATACTACGAGGACACCTACTTCCGCGGCGGCCCCGCCGACGACGCCTACCCCGTCTACCGGCCGGCCGAACTGGGCGGCGCCGCAATCGGACTGCCGACGTGCTGGGACGAGTGGTTCCCCGAGGTGGCCCGGATGTACTCGCTCGGCGGGGCGGAGATCCTCGTCTACCCCACGGCGATCGGGTCGGAGCCGAGCTTCCCGGCGTTCGACACGCAGCCGATCTGGCAGCACGTGATCGTCGGAAACGGCATCACCAGTGGCACATTCATGGTGGTCCCGAACCGGTGCGGCAACGAGGGCGGCATCGACTTCTACGGTTCCTCGTTCATCTCCGACCCGTACGGCCGGGTGCTGGTGTCCGCTCCCCGTGACGAGGAAGCAGTCCTGGTGGCCGACCTCGACCTCGACCAGCGCAAGGACTGGCTCGACCTCTTCCCGTTCCTGACCACCCGCAGGCCGGACACGTACACCCGGCTCACGGACGCCGTCGACCACGAGCACCCCTACGGTCTCCCGTCGACGGTCGCCGCCGCGGAGACCCGGTCATGACCTGGCGGATGCCCAGCGAGACGGAACCGCAGGAGCGGGTGTGGATGGCGTTCCCGCCCCTGGGGGCGTCGATGACCGCGACGGCGGACGACGCCCACGAGGCACGGACCGCGTGGGCGGCCGTCGCCCACGCGGTCGCCGAATTCGAACCGGTCACCATGGTCGTCGATCCGGCAGACAGGAACGTCGTCCGGCAGTACCTGTCGCCGGACATCGACGTGGTCGAGGCGCCCCTCGACGACGCCTGGATGCGCGACATCGGTCCCACATTCGTCCTCGACGAGGAGGACCGTCTCGGCGCCGTCGACTGGACGTTCAACGGCTGGGGACAGCAGGAGTGGGCCACCTGGGACCGTGACCGCTCGATCGGCGCGGCGGTCACCCGGTGGTCCGGTGCGCAGCCGATCCCGTCCTCGATGGTCAACGAGGGCGGCGGAATTCAGGTGGACGGCCACGGAACCGTGCTCGTCACCGAGACCGTGCAACTCGACCCGCTGCGCAACCCCGGCCTGGACGCGGCCGGCGTCGAGGCGGAACTCGCGCGCACGATCGGCGCCGAGCACGTCGTCTGGCTGCCCCGCGGATTGACGCGGGATTCCGAGAAGTTCGGCACCAAGGGGCACGTCGACATCGTCGCGGCGCTGCCGGCACCCGGGGTGGTCCTGGTGCACTGCCAGCGCGACCCGTCCCACCCCGACCACGAGGTGACCGCCGAGATCCTGAAGGTGCTGTCCGACAGCCGTGACCGGTGCGGCGCGCCGTGGCGGATCGTCGAGGTGCCCGCGCCGACGGTCCTGCGTGACGAGGAGGGGTGGGTCGACTACAGCTACATCAATCACCTCGTCGTCAACGGCGGCGTCATCGCGTGCGGCTTCGACGACCCCCACGATGCCTTCGCCCGCGACATCCTGTCGAGCGTCTACCCGGGTCGTCGCGTCGTCACCGTCGACGCCCGGCAGATCTTCGCGCGGGGCGGCGGCATCCACTGCATCACCCAGCATCAGCCGCGCGGGCGGATGTGACGGGCACCGGTTCCGCCGTCCACTTCCGTGAGCCGTCGGGTCAGGAAACGCCGGGTCGGTTCGTTCGCCGCCAGTGTGATCGCGGCGCGGTACTCCACGCTCGCCTCCGCCGGCCTGCCTGCCCGGCGCAGCAGGTCGGCGCGGGTGGCGTGCAGGGTGTGCGTCCGGGCCAGCCTCGGCTCCCCGGCGAGCGCATCCACCTCGGCGAGACCGGCGTCGGGACCGTCCCGGAAACTCACGGCGACAGCATGATTGAGACGGACCGCGGGTGAGTCACCGTACGCGGCGAGATCCTCGTATCCGGCGACGACGGCATCCCAGTCGGTGGCCTCCCAGGTCGGCGCCGTCGCGTGGGCGGCGGCAATCGCGGCCTGCGCGCTGTACGGACCGCCTCCCCGGCGCCGGGCAGCCCGCAGGCACGCGACGCCCTCGTCGATCTTCGCCCGGTCCCACCGCCGGCGGTCCTGGCACTCGAGCGGGACGAGGTCACCGGCATCGTTCGTGCGCTGGGTCCGCCTGCTGTCGTGGAACAGCATGAGCGCCATCAGCGCCCACGCCTCACTCTCGTCCGGCATCAGCTCGCACAGCAACCGGCCGAGCCGCAGCGCCTCGTCGCAGAGTTCGTCCCGGATCGCGGCGTCACCGGACGTGGCCGAATACCCCTCGGTGAACACCAGGTAGATGCAGGCAAGTACCTGCGGGGTGCGCTCGGGAAGCAGATGGTCGGGCGGAACCCGGAACGGGATCCCCGCCGTCCGGATCTTGGCCTTGGCGCGGCTGAGCCGTTGGGACACGGTCGGTTCCGGGGCGAGGAACAAGCGGGCGATCTCCGCAGGCCTCAGCCCGGCCACCAGCCGGAGCGTCAACGCCACCTGAGACTCCGAGGACAGCGCGGGATGGCAGCACGTGAACATGAGCCGCAACTGGTCGTCACGCACCGGCGACACCTCTTCCTCGCCCGGAGGCGGAACGAGCCGCGCCGCATCGTGCTCCTTGTCGCCGCGCAGCGACTCCCGGCGCAACCGGTCCAGTGCCCGGTTGCGGGCGACGGTCGTGATCCAGGCTCCCGGGTTGTTCGGCACACCCGAATCCGGCCAGGTGCGGATCGCCTCGGCGAACGCCTCCTGCACCGCGTCTTCCGCGAGGGACAGGTCGCCGACCATCCGAGCCACGGTGGCCAGCGCCCGACCGGACTCCTCCCGGAAGACGCGGCCCAGCGTGTCGCCGTCCATTACTCGGCGAAGTCGACGATCTGCCGGAGTTCGATGCAGCCTTTCGGCGACACCGGGATCTTCGCCGACAGCGCGATCGCGCTCTCCCGGTCGTCGGCTGCGAGCACGTACAGACCGTTCGCGACCTCGGCGGTCTCGGCGAAGGGGCCGTCGGTGAGCAGAAGTTCGCCGTCCCGGACGCGGATCGTCGTCGCGGAGTCCGGCGGATACAGCGCTCCGCCACCTCGCACCGCGGACCCGGCGAGGCGACCGAACTCCTCGTGCTCGGCCATCCCCTCGTCCCACTGAGGTGTGCCCGGGGGCACCGCCGCCGCCACCGGTTCGCGAAGCAGCGCCATCCAGCAGCCTGTCTGATCGGTCACGGGCATCCACTCGACCATCGGCCACAACTCGATGATCGCCTCCGGGATGTGCCGCGCGACATTCAGCACCTCGTCCAGGTCCGGCCCCTCGAGGACGTAGAAGCCACCGATCACCTCCGCGGTCTCCGCGAACGGACCGTCCGTGATCAGCGCGCGGCCGCCCTCGTTCCGGACGGTCGCCGCCTCCGCACTCGGATACAAGGCACCACCTCCGACGATCGCGGAGCCCGCTCTCTCCGTGAACGCCTGATGGCGCGCAACGGCCACCGCGAACTCCGGACTGTCCGGTGCCCATTCGGTGGCGTTCTTCTCGTCCGCCAGCAATGCCAGGTAGTACATGAGGTCATCCTTCCTCGATTCGAAGGAACTCGGGTGCTCCCTCTGACCAGACGACGAAGAAAAGGAGCGAACTTCTACATCCGCGGCGAGAAACCTCCAACAGCAGGTGAAGAATGGTCGACAGAGCCGTGTCCAACCCCAACTGTTCACCATCTGGCCACTTGATCGTGAGATAACGAGCCGTACGCACCACTACCCGCTCAGAGAAGGAATCCTGGATTGTCTCTCCAGTCGCCGACGGATTCGGACCTGTCGCTCCGTATACCCCGGGAATTCCTCCGCCGTGAATTCGCACCGGCGCCGCGCACCCTCGTCGACATCCTGTTCGCGACGGCCGACGCGCACCCCGAAGCCCCCGCGATCGACGACGGCACCACGTCGCTGACGTACCAGGAACTGCTCGAGGAGATCCGGCAGACCGCCGACGTCCTCGCCGGATCGGGCGTCGGGGCCGGCGATCGGGTCGGAATCCGCATGCCCTCCGGGTCGTGCTCGCTGTATGTCGCGATCCTGTCGACCCTCGCCGTCGGCGCCGCCTACGTGCCGGTCGACGCGGACGACCCCGACGAACGCGCCGAACTCGTCTTCGGCGAGGCACAGGTCCGCTGCGTGGTGACCGGTACCGGGATCGTCGCCGGCACCGCGCCGGACAGGGCCGAGTCACCGAGCGCCCGCCCGCCGACCGTCGACGACGACGCCTGGATCATCTTCACGTCCGGTTCCACCGGCACCCCCAAGGGCGTCGCGGTGAACCATCGCAACGCGGCCGCGTTCGTGGATGCCGAGGCCCGGATGTTTCTGCAGGAAGACCCGATCCGGCCCGGCGACCGGGTGCTCGCCGGACTGTCGGTGGCGTTCGACGCGTCCTGCGAGGAGATGTGGCTGGCGTGGCGTCACGGCGCCTGCCTGGTGCCCGCACCCCGGTCCCTGGTGCGCAGCGGCATGGATCTCGGCCCGTGGCTCGTCGCCCGCGACGTCAGCATCGTCTCGACCGTGCCGACCCTCGCGTCGCTGTGGCCGGCCGAGGCACTCGAGGCCGTGCGGCTGCTGATCTTCGGCGGCGAGGCCTGCCCACCCGAACTGGCGGAGCGTCTCGCGGTCGACGGTCGCGAGGTGTGGAACACATACGGGCCCACCGAGGCGACGGTCGTGGCGTGCGGCGCCCTGATGGACGGCAAGGGTCCGGTCAGCATCGGTCTCCCGCTGGACGGCTGGGATCTCGCGGTGGTCGACGGATCCGGCGAACCCGTGCCCGAGGGTGAGGTGGGCGAACTCGTCATCGGCGGTGTCGGCCTGGCCCGGTACCTCGACCCCGCGAAGGACGCGGAGAAGTACGCGCCGATGCCGACCCTCGGCTGGGATCGGGCCTACCGGAGCGGCGACCTGGTCCGCCTCGACCGCAGCGGGCTGCTGTTCCAGGGCCGCGCCGACGACCAGGTGAAACTCGGCGGCAGGCGGATCGAGCTGGGCGAGGTCGACAACGCGCTGCAGAACCTCCCCGGCGTCGGCGGTGCGGCGGCAGCCGTGCGCCGGACCGGTGCGGGTCACCAGATCCTCGTCGGCTACCTGGCCAGCACCAACCCCGACTTCGACCTCAAGGCCGCGCACACCGCGCTCACCGGCCAGCTTCCTGCCGCGCTGGTCCCGCGGCTCGTGCTGGTCGACGAACTCCCCACCCGCACGTCGGGGAAGGTCGATCGCAACGCCCTTCCCTGGCCGCCGCCGGGCGTCGACGACGCCGCGGAGAAGCTGGGTCTCGAGGGCACTCCGGCGTGGGTCGCCGAGTTGTGGACGTCGATTCTGGGCGCCGAGATCACCGGTCCCGACAACGACTTCTTCGAACTCGGTGGTGGCTCCCTCTCCGCCGCCCAGCTGGTCACGGCGCTGCGCGAACGGTTCCCCGAGGTGACGGTCGCACAACTCTACGATCATCCGCGGCTCGGTTCGCTCGCCGAATACCTCGACGAACTGGCGCCGATCGACGCGGCCGAACCCCGCATCGTCACCCCGACCCCGCGGCGAAGCCAGCTCGCGCAGATCGCGGCCACGGTCCCGTTGACCACACTCACCGGTCTGCAGTGGGTCACGTGGCTGGCCATCGCGAACAACGTCCTCTCCTGGTTCACCACCGTGTCCTGGGCGCCGACGGTGTCCTGGTGGTGGATTCTGCTCGCGTTCTTCGCGTTCATCAGCCCGGTCGGACGGATGGCGATCTCGGTGCTCGGCGCACGGATCCTGCTGCGCGGACTGGAACCGGGAACGTATCCCCGCGGCGGCAGCGCACACTTGCGACTGTGGGTGGCGCTGCGTCTCACCGAGGCCAGCGGCGCCGCGAACCTGTCCGGGGCCCCGTGGATGCTCTACTACGCGCGGGCGCTCGGCGCCGACGTCGGCAAGGGTGTCGACCTGCACACCCTGCCGCCGGTCACCGGCATGCTCGAACTCGGCGACGGCTGCTCCGTCGAGCCGGAGGTCGACCTGTCCGGGCACTGGGTGGACGGCGACGTCGTGCACATCGGCGGGATCAAGATCGGTCCCGGCGCCTCGGTCGGCGCGCGATCGACGCTGCTGCCCGGCGCCACCATCGGCCGCAATGCCGAAGTCGAGGCGGGTTCCGCCGTGTTCGGACGCGTCAAGGCCAACCAGCACTGGGCCGGTTCACCGGCGGTCAAGGTCGGCAAGGCGGTCCACCCGTGGCCCGAGGAGACTCCGCGGCGCGCGTCCTACTGGGTTCCCGCGTTCGGCGTGACGTCCATGCTCATCGCCGGACTGCCGATCTTCGCTCTCGTCGCCGGCATCGTGGTCGTCGGGTGGTGGATCCGCGACGCGGCCACGGTAGGGGCGGCCGCACTCCGGTCGCTGGTGATCCTTCCCGCCGCGACCCTCGTCAGCCTCGCCGTGTTCGCCGTCCTCACGGTCGTGACCGTCCGGCTGCTGTCGATCGGTTTGCGTGAGGGCTACCACCCGGTCCGCAGTCGCATCGGCTGGCAGGTGTGGGCCACCGAACGGCTCATGGACTCGGCCCGCACGTTCCTGTTCCCGCTGTACGCGAGCCTGCTGACCCCGGGTTGGCTGCGGTTGCTCGGCGCCCGGATCGGCAAGAACGTGGAAGCGTCGACCGTTCTCATGCTGCCGAAGTTCACGACCGTGGCGGACGGTGCGTTCCTCGCCGACGACACGATGATCGCGAGCTACGAACTCGGCGGCGGCTGGATGCACATCGAACACGCCAAGGTCGGCAAGCGCGCATTTCTCGGCAACTCCGGCATGACCGGCCCGGGCAGGCGGGTCCCCAAGAACGGTCTCGTCGCTGTGCTCTCGGCCACGCCGTCGAAGGCGAAATCCGGTTCCTCCTGGCTGGGCAGTCCGCCCGTCCGCCTCCGCCGGGCGCCCGGCGACACCGACGCCTCCCGCACGTTCCGTCCGCCGTTCCGGCTCAAGGTCGCGCGTGCCGTCGTCGAGACGTGCCGTCTCCTGCCCGTGATGGTGACGTTCGGGATCGGGCTCGGCGTGCTGTTCGCGTTGGAGGCGATGGCCGGCCGGGTCGGGTTCTGGCTGGCAGCGCTGGCCAGCGGGGTCGTGCTCCTCGTCGCGGGTGCGGCCGCCGGACTGATCTCCGTGGTCGCGAAGTGGCTGGTGGTGGGTCGGATCGGGAAGATCGAACACCCGCTGTGGAGTTCGTTCGTGTGGCGGAACGAGGTGTCGGACGCGTTCGTGGAGACCGTCGCCGCACCCTGGTTCGCGCGCGCCGCCACCGGCACCGCCGTGCTGAACGTCTGGTTGCGCGGCCTCGGCGCAACCATCGGCAAGGGTGTGTGGTGTGAAACCTACTGGCTCCCCGAGGCCGATCTCGTGACGCTGGGCGACGGGGCGACCGTGGAACGGGGGTGCGTGGTGCAGACTCACCTGTTCCATGATCGGATCATGTCCATGGACACCGTCATCCTCGGAGCCGGAGCCACCCTCGGTCCGCATTGTGTCGCGCTGCCCGCCGCCCGGATCGGCGACGGCGGCACGGTCGGACCGGCCTCTCTCGTCATGCGCGGCGACACCGTGCCGCCGTCCACGCGGTGGCAGGGGAACCCGATCGCCCCCTGGGCGGCCACGTGAAGTCGGACAAGGGGATGGACGAGCCGGTCGACCCGTACCTCCCCCAGAACGGCAACCGTGGGTACCGGGTGTCCCGGTACGAACTCGACCTCACCTACAAGGTCCACAGCAATCGGCTGGCGGGCAAGGCCACGATCACCGCGGTCACGACCGCCGCCCGTTCCCGGTTCGCCCTGGACCTGGCGGCAAACCTGCACGTCACCAAGGTCACGACCAACGGTTCCCGCAACACCAAGTGGTTGCACCGCAACGGCAAGCTGATCATCACGCCCGCGCAGAAGATCCCCGCGGGCGGCGCCCTCGTGCTCGCCGTGCAATACGGGGGTTCGCCGAAACCGATCCGCAGCATGTGGGGTGAGGTCGGGTGGGAGGAATTGTCGGAGGGCGCCCTCGTCGCCAGTCAGCCCAACGGGGCGGCGTCCTGGTTCCCGTGCGACGACCATCCGAGTTCGAAGGCCAGCTACCGCATCTCCATCACGACCGATTCGCCGTATTACACGGTGGCGAACGGCGCGCTGGTGAGCAAGCAGACCCGGGCCAGTCAGACGACGTGGGTGTACGAGCAGACCGAGCCGATGCCGAGTTACCTCGCCACCATCCAGATCGGGCCGTACGAACGCCGCAGTTTCGGTTCCGGTGGTGTTCCCATGTTCGCCGTCCACCCGCCGCGGCTGCGTGCGTCGTTCGACGTCGACTTCGGCAGGCAGACCCAGATGATGGACGTGTTCTCCCGGTTGTTCGGTCCCTACCCGTTCGCCGACTACACGGTGGTCGTGACGGACGACGAGTTGGAGATCCCGCTCGAGGCGCAGGGATTGTCCATCTTCGGCGCGAACCATTGCACCGGCAGGCGCTGGGCCGAACGTCTCGTGGCGCACGAACTGGCCCACCAGTGGTTCGGCAACAGCCTGACGCTCGGCCAGTGGCGGGACATCTGGTTGCACGAAGGCTTCGCCTGTTACGCCGAGTGGATCTGGTCGGAGAATTCCGGTGGACATTCGGCGCACCAACTCGCCCTGCAGGCGCATCAGGGCCTGGCCCGTAAACCGCAGGACCTGGTGATCGCCGATCCGGGACCGCAGTTGATGTTCGACGACCGCGTCTACAAGCGCGGCGCGCTCACCCTCCACGCCCTGCGGCGCCGGCTCGGCGACGACAAATTTTTCGCGTTGCTGCGCGAGTGGACCCTGGCCCACCGCCACTCCACCGTCACGAGCGAGCAGTTCACCGACCTGGCCGCGCACTACACCGACGAATCGCTGCGCCTGCTGTGGGATTCGTGGCTCGGGGAGAAGACGCTGCCGTCGATGTGATCTGACACAGCTTCCGAATTCGGCAGGTGCGCGCGCCATTTCGTGAGTGCGAGCGCGAGGCAGCCCGCGGCCGCCACCGCGCCGAACACGAACATCCTCGGGTACGTCACCGCCGGGAACGTCTCGGAGAGGTACGCCATCACGACGGGTGTCCCGAATCCCAGGTACGTCAGCGAGTAGAAGACGGCCGTCAGTCCGGCGAGGTCGTCCGGTCCCGCGATCCGCTGGATCTCCTGCAGTCCCGACACCATGGCCATGCCGTATCCGCAGCCGAGCACGACGGCCGCGGCGAGCGCGAGCGGAACGGTCAGCGCGGACGCGGCGACCGCTGCGACACCCATTCCGGCGAGAACGACGACGAGCGAGACCACGACGGCCCGCGCGTTCCGGGGAGTGTCGATCTTGCGGCCGAGAGCCTGGATGGCGAAACCCGCCCCGAGACCGACCATGCACATGAGCGCGGAGAACGCGAGCGGCAGCCCACCGCTGTTCCGGGACATCAGCGACGGCAGCACCGCGTAGGCGGCGGCCGCCGTGCCGAACACCCACGGTGCGAGCGGCACGATCACGAACAGGAAACGCTTGTGCGCGGCGGACGGGATGGCGAGGTCGCGGGCGAGGGATGCCCGTTCGGAGACGGGCTGGGCCGCGCGGGTTTCGGGTGCCCGCCACAGCGCGAAAGCGGCGGCGACGGCGATCGCACTGTGCACGGCGTAGGACAGGACGCTCGGCAGCGGCGCCCACTGCGCGAGAACACCGGCGACACCGGCGCCGAGGCCGAACCCGCCGGTCAGGCTCATCGCTGCCCGGCGCGCACCCGCCCCGTCCGCGGCCGCGGGATCCCACGGCGCGGCCGACAGTTCCTTCACCCAGCTGCCGCCGACGGCCATGCCGAGGCCGAGCGCGACGCCGCACAGGACGCGGCCGACGACGATCATCGCCGCGGAGTCGGCGCCGAGGGCGAGGAGCGCGGAGCCGGCCACCGTCAGGAACGGTGCCGGGAGCAGGATCGGCCGTCGCCCCAGCCGGTCGGACAGCGGTCCGCCCAGAAGCAGGGCGGGCACGATCCCGACGACGTAGGCGAACAGGAACAGGTCGACCGTGACCGGTGAGAATCCGTGATCGGCGCGGTACATGCCGAGGAGCGGCGTGAACTCGTTGCCGCCCCACGCCACGGCGAACATGGTCGCGGCCACGAGCATCCAGGCGCGCGGGGACGCGAGTGCCTGCGGCATCTCCGTCGGGTATTCGCGGACGGCGGTCATCGCGCAACTCCTCTCGGGTTGAGGGCGTGGACCTGTCGCATGTGGACGAGCACCGCGGCGTCGAAGCCGGCGGCGTCACCGGCTTCGACGAGTTCCGTCAGCTGTTCGTGGTCGGCGATGATCCTGGGCAGCTGTCCCGGGTCGCGGGTGATGGAGTGTGCCGTCATCCGACGCTGGCGTTCGCGGATGCTGGAGTAGAACGTCGCGAGCAGCGGGTTCTCGCCCGCCTCGACGATCATCCGGTGGAAGTCTGCGTCGGCGGCGCTGAAGGCGGCGATGTCGCCTCGTGCGGCGATCTCGCGCTGCTCGGCGAGGTTCTCGCGCAGGCGGGCGACGAGGAGTTGGCGGGCGTGCGGCTGATCGGCGAGCACGTGGACGCTGTGTGTCTCGACGAGTTGGCGGGCGTCGACCACGTGTTCCGCCTCGCCGTCCGCGACGGGCACGACGAGCGCGCCGCGCTTCGGGTACAGCCGCATCCAGCCCTCGGCCTCGAGCCGAAGGAAGGCCTCGCGCACCGGGGTGCGGCTGAGCCCCATTCGTCCGGCGATCTCGCCCTCGCTGATCAGCTCACCGCCGGGCAGGCCGCCCGACAGGATGAGCTCCTTGACCTCGCGATAGGCCTGCTCCGCGGCGGAATACAACATAGACACAAGATGTATTTATACGCCGGTGACCGGTCCCGGGTCTATGTCGAGACGGCCACTGTGAGCTCTATCTCCACGGGCGCGCCGGACGGCAGGGACTCGAATTCCGAAAGCTCGACGGCCTCGGTGGGGCAGCCCTCCCACCGAGGTCACGCGCGCAGTCGATCCGCGTTCTCGAGGATGGCGGCGCGCAACGCCTGCTCCGGTTCGCTGAGAACGCTCCGGCGGGCCTCCAGCACGAATTCGACGTCGACCGCGGGCCCCCACTCGTCGCGCGAACGCATCCGCACCGGAACCAGCCCCGCGGGTGGAAGGGTCTCCGCGTGGAACACGACGCCGAGTCCCGCGAGGCAGGCGGCCCGCAACCCGTTCAAACTGTCCGTCACACAGGCCACGCGCGCGCCGCGCCCGGATTTCTCCAGGGTGTCCAGCGCCGCTGCCCGCGTGATCGACGGCGGCGGGTACGTCACCAGCGGCACCGGGCCCTCGGCGTCCGGCACGAAATCGGGTGCGGCGAAGAACGCCAACCGGTCGGTCCACACCAGTTCCCCGTGCCGGTCTCCTCGGCGACGCTTCCCGAAGACCAGATCCAGCCGGCCTTCGCGCAGTTGCCGGAACAGCACTTCGCTCAACGCCACGGTGAGTTCGAGATCCACGAGCGGATGGCTGCGCCGGAACTCGCCCAGAATCCGGGGGAGTTCGTGCAGAACCAGATCTTCGGACGCGCCGAACCGGACGCGTCCGCGCACCCCGGACTGCGTGAAGTAGCGTTCGGCGTCCGAATGCCGCTCGAGTATCGACGTCGCGAAACCCACCATCACGGAGCCGTCCGCGGTGAGCTCGACCGAATGCGTGTCCCGCAGAAACAGGCGGCGACCGGCAGCGTTCTCAAGTTTGCCGACATGCTGGCTGACCGTCGATTGCCGCAGGTCCAGGCGCCGGGCGGCGGCGGTGAAGCTCTTGGTGCGCGCGACTGCCAGGAAGCTCCGCAGGTGAACCGGATCGAACATGACCTATTGTTATCACGGTTCGGCATTACAGTAAACGTCACTATCGCCTTTCGAAATATCCCCGGATTCCTTACGGTCGAACCATGCTGACCAAGATCCCGCTGCTCGGAAGACTCGATCCGTTCATCATCGGCATCCTGATCACCGTCGGGATCGCCAGCCTGGTCCCCGCCGACGGCACGGCCCTGACGGCGTTCACCTGGGCCACGAAGGTTGCTGTCGGAATTCTGTTCTTCCTCTACGGCGCCCGGCTCTCCACACAGGAGGCGCTGCAGGGCCTGCGTCACTGGCGCCTGCACCTCACCATCCTCGCGGCGACGTTCGTCATCTTCCCGCTCCTCGGAATCGCCGCACGCGTGCTGGTCCCGACGATCCTGACCCAGCCGCTGTATCTGGGCCTTCTGTACGTCTGCCTCCTGCCTTCGACCGTCCAGTCGTCTATCGCCTTCGTGTCGATCGCCCGCGGCAACGTGCCCGGGGCGATCGTCAGCGCGTCGTTCTCCAACATCCTCGGCATCTTCGTCACTCCGCTCCTCGTCGCGTTGTTGATGACCAGCGAGGGGGCGGGTTTCGACGCGTCCTCCGCGATCGGCATCCTCGTCATGCTGCTGCTCCCGTTCATCGCCGGCCAGTTGGTGCGACGATGGATCGGGCCCTGGGTGAAGAAGCACGGCGCGCCGCTCAAGCTCGTCGACCGGGGATCGATCCTGCTGGTCGTCTACGTCGCATTCAGCGAAGGAATGAACGAGGGCATCTGGGGCACGCTGTCCGTCGGCCGGCTCCTCGGCCTGCTCGCGGTGTGCGCGGTGCTGCTCGCGCTCGTCCTGTCCCTGACCTGGTTCGGGTCGAAGCGACTCGGATTCGACCGGGCCGATCAGATCACGATCACGTTCTGCGGGTCGAAGAAGAGCCTCGCCACCGGTCTTCCGATGGCCACGGTCCTGTTCGCCAGTCAGCCGATCGGCCTGATCGTGCTGCCGCTCATGCTGTTCCACCAACTGCAATTGCTGGTGTGCGCGTGGATGGCGGGCCGGCTGGCACGGCGCGCTCCCACCGACGACACGGAACTCGCGACCACCTCACGCTAGTCCGGGAGTCAGTCGGCCAGCACGGCCTTCAGGAACGTCTTGGTGCGCTCGTGCTTCGGTGCGGTGAAGATCGTGTCCGGGTCGCCTTCTTCCACGATGCGGCCTGCGTCGAACATCATCACCCGGTTCGACACGTCCCGCGCGAACTGCATCTCGTGCGTGACGATCAGCATCGTGATGTCGGTGGTGCGCGCGACGTCCCTGAGCACGTCGAGGACGTCCGCCACCAGTTCCGGATCCAGTGCCGACGTCACCTCGTCGAGCAGCAGAATGTCGGGGTCCATCGCCAGGGCTCGCGCGATCGCGACCCGCTGCTGCTGACCACCGGACAGCTGCGTCGGGTGCGCGGTCTCCTTGTCCGACAGACCGACCGTCTCGAGCAACTCGCGTGCCCGCTTCGCGGCCGCGGCCTTGTCCAGGCCGAGCACGTGAATCGGCGCTTCGGTGATGTTCTCGATCACGTTCATGTTCGGGAACAGATTGAACTGCTGGAAGACCATGCCGATCCGGCGTCGTATCCGGCGTGTGTACTTCTCCGACGCCGGAACGAGTTTGCCGCCCTTCTCCTCGTGCGTCAGCGGCGCGCCGTCCACCCAGATGACGCCGCCGTTCACCTTCTCGAGGGTCATGACCAGCCGCAGGATCGTCGTCTTCCCCGATCCGCTCGGACCGATGAGCGTCACGCGGTCGCCGCGCTCGACCTGGAAGTCCAGGTGGTCGAGCACGACGTGGTCACCGAACTGCTTGACGACGTCGTCGAATCGGATCATCGGGTTTGCTGCGCTCGCGTCATCGGGCAAGACGTCTCTCCAATCGCCGTATGAGCAGGGACGTCGGGTAGCTGGCCAGCAGGAAGATCACACCCGCCAGCGTCAACGGTTCGAGGTACTGGAAGTGCCTGGCGCCGAACTGCTGCGCGGCCGTCACCATTTCCACCACCGTGATGGCGAACAGGAACGGGGTGTCCTTGAACATCGACACCGCGTAGTTGCCCAGCGCCGGGACGACGCGACGGATGGCCTGCGGCAGGATGATCGCCCGCCACGTCCGAGTCGGCGCGATCGACAACGCCCGCGCCGCCTCCCACTGACCGACGGGCACCGCCTCGATCCCCGCCCGGTACACCTCGGCCATGTACGTCGAATAGTGGATTCCGAGCACCGCCACACCGATCTGCAGCGGCGACAGTCCCGTGAACGTGTAGTACACGAACAGCAGTTGCACGACGAGCGGGGTCAGCCGGATGAATTCGCTGACCGCGCGGACCGGCACACTCACCCACCGCGGTGCAGCCTGCCGGATCAATGCGATGACGAGTCCGAGTACGACGGAGATCAGGAACCCGAGGACGGTGGCGATCAGGGTGATCTTGAAACCCTCGAGCAGCACGGGCAGAGCCTCGAACGCGCGGTTCCAGCTCCAGCGGGCACTCATTGTTTCGCCGCCTCCAATCCCCGTGGATCGGAGGGTGCGAGACTGAAGATCTCACGCAGAGAGGGTCCCGTGCCGAGGCGATTCTTCGCCCGCACCTCGAGCGCGTTCATCAGCAGGGTCAGCACGTAGCCGATCACGAAGTAGATGACGAGCCCCACACCGAATGCGAACAACGTGTTCCCGGTCGTCTGCCGCAGCTGATCGATCTCGAAGGTCAAGTCCTGCAATAGGATGTAGCTCGCGAGGGCGGTGCCCTTGAGCAGCTGGATCAGCAGATTCGTCAGCGGCGGAATCATCTCCGCCCATGCCTGCGGGAAGACCACCCGGCGCAGCCGTTGCCAGTGGCTGAAGTCCAGTGCCGTCGCCGCTTCCCACTGCGATTGCGGTACCGAGTTGATCGCACCGCGGACCACCTCGGCTCCGTAGGCGCCGTAGTTCAGCCCGAGCGCGAGGATCCCGCACAGCACCGGGTCGAGGAGATAGCCGAACAGCGGGACCACGTAGAACAACCAGAACAGCTGCACCAACAGCGAAGTGCCCCGGAAGAATTCGATGAACGCACGAGCCGATCCCCGGACCACGATGTTGTGGGCACGGGCTGCCAACCCGAGTGCTAGAGCCAGCACGAACGCCAGGAGTGCGCCTCCCGCCGTCAGTTGGAGCGTGACGACGATACCTTCCTGGATACTCGGCCACGCATCCAGCAGCGCGTCGATGTTCTCCTTCACAGGCAGCAGACCCCGGCGACGATCAGCCGGTCTCGCCGCAGAGTTTGGCGGTGGTCAGGTTCGGATCGGGCAGTTCCTCTTCGGTGAATCCGAACGGTCCGACGATCGACAGGTACTTCTCCTTGTCGGACGTTATCTTGGCGAGTTCGGCGTTGTAGGCGTCGCGCAACTCGGTGTCCTCCTTACGGAAGACCGTCCCGCCGGCACCGACCTGGGGTACCCCGTCGATCACTGCGACGAACGAGTTGGTCACCTCAACCGGCACCTGCGGGTTGTTCTGCGCCAGCCAGTTCAGCGAGATCCCGGTCAGGGCAAAGACATCGGCACGCCCGTTGGCGACGGCGTCCATGCCGTCCTGCGGCGACGCCACCTGCATGGCGTCGATCCCGAGTTGCTGCGCGTAGTCCGATTCGATCGCCCCGGTCATCGCGGCCATCCGCACACCGCTCTGCTGCACCGACTGCATGTCGGTGAGGTTCGCGGGATTTCCCTTGGGCACCATCAGCGCGGTCGTGTAGTTGAATTCCGGCTCACTGAACGCTGCCTGCTCGCAGCGCTGCGGCAGGATCGACATGCCGGCGCTGACGACGTCGAAGCGGCGCGCCTGCAGTCCGGGAATGAGGGCTCCGAAGTCGGTGCTCACGCCCTCGACGTTGTCGATGCCGAGGTTCTTGAAGATTTCCCGGTGCAATGCCACGGTGGCACCGGTCAACTGGCCGTCCTGCTCGAAGCTGTACGGCGCCTCGCCGGCGAAACCGACGGTCACCGTTCCGCTGTCCTGCAGTTGCTGGAGAAGCGATCCACCGCCGGCCGTGTCGGTCTTCGTGCACCCCGCGACGGAGCCGGCGGCCACCATCAAGCCTGCGAACGCGACCGCCGCTCTGACAGCCGGACGTTGTTTCGACATCGTGCTCGTCACCACAGATTCCCCTTCGTCACCTCGGGTGATCCGGGAGGACGCGCACCGCACGGCACGATCCCAACGGATCTGCCCGGGCCACGTTACGCAGGCGAAGGACTTGCCAACGGGGAACCGAGGGGACGTTACCGCAGCGTTATCAAGTCGCGGCGGGGTGAAACTGTTCCGGGAATGCCGAAAGCCCCCCAACAAGGTTGGGGGGCTTTCGGTAACGGATGTTC
>NZ_JBHUSF010000082.1:0-31274 GCF_042673295.1 Rhodococcus sp. NPDC057014 | reverse complement strand
GCGCCCGGCGGCAGCGGCGGGTTCGGGGAGAACTCAGCGCAGTGACGCCGCGTCGCTCAGGTCCGTTCCCCGAGTCTCCGGGGCCATGAGGAAGCTGACGAGTGCGCCCACTCCGGCGATACCCGCGGCGATGTACATCGTTGCGGAGAGTCCGAGGTTGGACAGCGCCCACGGGGTGGCGAACGTGCCGATCGCCGCACCGATCCGGCTGATTCCCGTGCACAGGCCGACGGCGGTGGCCCGCACCTCGGTGGGGAACAGTTCGTTGGGGTAGATCCATTCGAGGATGGAGGGTCCGCCGTTGAAGAGCGCATAGATCGCGAACGCGAATGCGATCACCCACAGGCCCGCGTCCGGCTCGATCGCGAGGAACAGCAGTCCGAGACCGGAGAGCACGAAACCCCAGATCAGGATCGGCCGTCGCCCCAGTCGATCGACGAGGAGCAGTGCGACGACGTTGCCGATCAGGAAGAACAGGTTGATGAGGCCGTATCCGATGTGGGCGAGATTTCCGGAACCGAGGTTGAAGAGTTCGAGGATCTGCGGGCCGAAAGCGTAGATGGCGAACAGTGTCACGATCGTGCACGTCCAGAAGATCGAGATGAACACGACGCGCTTCAGGTATCCGCCGCGCATCACTCCGCGGAGGGACGTGCTTCCCTCTTCGTCGGGCAGGTCGTCCAGCGTGGCATCCGCCCCGATCGTCTTTTGCAGCACGATCAGTGCCTCGTCGGACCGCCCCTTGCTCAGCAGCCACCGGGGAGACTCCGGGATGCTCGTGCGTGCGACGACGATCAGGGTGGCGGGAATCGCGGAGGAGAGCAGCATCCACTTCCATCCGTCGGGGTTGCTGAGCAGCAGGTATCCGACGAACGCGGCCGCCGTTGCGCCGACGAACCACATGGCGTTGAGGCCGCCGACGAGTTTGGCACGCCACGCCTTCGGCGCGAATTCCGTCACCAGTGCGGTGGCGATCGGATAGTCGGCGCCGACCGCGATGCCGATGATCAAGCGCAGTATGAACAACTGCATCTCGTCCGCGGCGAAGAACTGCAGCACCGAGCAGACGATGATCACGATCAGGTCGATGGTGTACATCAACTTCCGGCCGATCCGATCGGTCACCGCACCGAACACGGCCCCACCGAGGAACACCCCGATGAGCGCGGAGGATCCGATGAGGCCGGCCCACAGTGCGCTCATGTCCCACTGTGCCTGGATCTGCACCATCGCGATGCCGATGATGCTGAGGATGTAGCCGTCGAGGAAGGGGCCGCCCGAGGAGAAGAGGGCGAGTTTGGCGTGAAAGCCGTTGAGCGTGGCGCTGTCCAGTGTGACGCCCGATCGGGCGGAGACGGTGGTGTCGAGGTTCATCTGAGGAATCCCATCGGGGGGTGTGGGCTTGAGGGTTTGTCCCCACGTGATGTGGTTGCTGCCACAGTAGGAAGAGAATTGGCGGCGCGGAATTACCAATCTCCTACCAATTCATGCTCTGTGCTTATCAATTCGCCGGGTCGACGGCCGCGATTCCGTCGATCTCGATTCGCTTGTCGCCGCGGAACCGAGCAACCTCGACCGTCGTCCGCGGCGGCAGGGGAATGCCGTCCAGCCGGGCCAGATACGCGGTGTTGTATTCGTCGAACTCCGACAGGTCGGCCAGGTACACCGTGGCCTTCAGCAGGGTGTGCAGGCCACCACCTGCAGCATGGAGAGTGGCCTCCAGATTGTCGAGCGCGACCCGGACCTGGTCGCCGATCGCGGTCGGGGTCCGTCCGTCCGCGGTGGTGGGGATCTGCCCGCAGGCCCAGATGGTGCCGGCGAACACCGCCGCCCGCGCGTACGGTCGCTCGGTGCCGGCGGGATGTGGGACGAGTTCACGCTGATCGGTCACGAATGTGCCTCCGGGACGAGGAATCGCCTGCCGAGTTCGTAGGCGCGCGACCACGTCGCGGCGTCGACGAATACGCCGTAGGAGACGGCGTGGCGGTAACGCGTCTCGTGTTCGGAGGCGGTGTGGACGGGATGGGACAGGTGTGCAGCGGGCGGCGCGGTCTGGAGGAGTGTTCCCGCGCCGGTGGCCGGTACGCCGGTGGTGAGCGCCGCGACGGCGACGTCGCGGTACATCTCGCCCGCCCCCGTCACGACGGTCGCGCCGGCCGGGTGCCCACCGTCGTCGAGCGTGACCAGGCGCAGCGTGGCACCGGGCCGGGAGACGGCGTGCAGGGCGTACCAGGCGACGGCCTCGTGGTCGACGATCCGGGGCAGGAGAACCGGACGAGACTGCGACAGGGCCAGATCGACCGCCAGCGGTCCCGTGAGCAGTGCGCTCCGCGGTGACCGGTCGACGATGTCGACTTCCAGGCCCCTCGTCAGCGTGACGTCGGCGGCCCCGTTCGGTGACTCGAGTTCGGCGATCGTCGCCAGGAGTGTGTCGATGCCGTTGCGGGCGTGGAGTTGCATCGCCGTCACGACGTCGGCCGCGCCACCGGCTTCGCCCGCGCTGACGCCCGCGGCGTAGAGGGCGCGGAATGCCGTCTCGCGAACCTCCCGTACCGACAGCCTGATTCGGTTTCCCGGTAGGAGAGCGGTGTCGTCTTCGAGGGTGTGGGTGAGCATGTCGGTCATCGGCGTTCCTGTGATTCGGGCAGTCCGGGGAAGACGTCGTCGAAGATCCGCAACCAGTTCTCGCCGAGGATCTTCGCGATGGTCGCGTCGTCGAGGCCGACCTTCTGCAGGCATTCGGTGAGAACCGGGAAGTCCGCCGGGCCAGAGAACCAGTTCGGCCACATCGGCCACTCGGGTTCGATCGGATTCTGGCTGGGCGGTCGCCAGCGACCGTTCCGCAGCCACGCGACGTAGTCCTCCGACCAGTTGCGGGTGCAGTCACTGCCGATCGCGACGTGGTCGGGACCGATCTGGTCGACGAGCCGCGCGACCATGACCGCGAAATCCGCGCTGGACGTGGCTTCCCCTCCCAGGACGTTCGGGTAGAGGCAGCAGCCGATCACACCGCCGCGTGCGGCCAGCGCGTCGATGACCTCGTCCGGTTTGTTGCGGGGACTGTCGACGAACCAGGTCGGGTTCGAATGCGTGATCGCGACGGGCGTGCGCGATGCGTCGATCGCGTCCAGGCAGGTGCGGTTCCCGACGTGGGAGAGGTCGACGAGCATGCCGACCCGATTCATCTCCGCGATCATGATGCGCCCGAACGCGGTGAGTCCGGAATCGTGCTCGTCGTAGCAGGCGCCGCCCGCCAAATTCTGAATGTTGTAGGTGAGCTGCGCGACGCGCACCCCCAGTCGGTGGAAGATCTCCACCATGCGGTAGTCGTCCCCGAACGGCGAGGAATTCTGGAACCCGAGCAGCACGGCGATCCGGTTGTCCCGCTTCGCGTTGCGAATGTCGTCGGAGGTTTCCGCGAGGGTGACGATGTCGTCGTTGTCGGCGGCGAGCTGATACCACTGTGCGACGGCGCCTAGCGTGTCGGCCGGACCGTCCCACACCGCGCAGGTAGCGTTCACCCCGGTGACACCACCGGTGCGCAATTCCTCGAGGACCTTCCGGTCCCAATTGTTGATCTGGAGGCCGTCCACCACCAGCAGGTCGGAGTGTGTGAGCGTGTGCACTAGGCGTCCTTTCGCGGCTTGCGGGTGAAGATCCAGTCGTCGTCCACCCCGGCGGCGACGTCTTCGGCCCGTGGGGCTCCCGAGTAGAGCGTCACCCGGAGCCAGTCGGTCGATTGCGGCATGTAGTTGTCCATCCCGTACATCGCCAGCTGGAAGCGCTGCAGATTCAGGGGCAGGAAGTTCCGGGCGAGCAGGTTGTCGTGGGCCTCCGCGTACGGGACGCCGGTGAGCGTCTGCACGCGGGCGACGATGCCGCGGTGCCGCGGGTGTTCGACGAGAAACGCGGCGACAGCGGTGTCGTCGCGGGCGGACGCCAGATCGCGTTCCAGGGCGGTCACGGATCGGGCGACATCGATCGGATGCTCGACGTGCTCGCCCGGATCGGCACCGCGGCGTCCCCGTCGCGGCTCCTCGTTGTTCTCGGAGGAGAACCAGAAATGGGCCTGCTCGTCGGGATCGTCGAAGTCGAACCGCTGCGCCCATGCGTAACGGTCCCGGAGGACGGCGCGGAGTTCGGCGCAGGTCTGCGCCGGTTCGACGGCCAGTCGCTGATCGCAGCACAGCAATTCCTCGACCTCGGTGTCGAGTTCCGGATGGACCTCGACGATCACGGAGTCCATCACTCCGCGGGCCTCCGCGCCGATGGACGCGGCCCGGTCGTGCAGCGCCCGCCAGGCGTGGTCGGTCGGCGTCCCGCCGACGGTCCCCGACCCGATGTACTCGGACAGCGCGCCGTGGAGCACGTCGAGTTGGGAGGCGAGCTCGCCGCAGGTGACGAAGGGCGCGGTCGGCATGTCTGCTCTCTCGCCGAAGTAGAGCGCGGCACGGTCGAGCAGGTCTCGGGCGCGGTGGATTCGCGGGCCGCCGGGCGCGGTCGTCTGCGCCAGCGCGTGGGCGAGGGGCAGTTCGCGGGTGGCGCACCAGGCGTCGAGCACCTGCGGATGATTGACGACGTACGGCACCATGCCGAGACCGGTCGCATTGCCGAGTCCGAGGTAGCGTCGCCAGTCTCCGGACAGCCGCGCCGCCCGCGGGTTCCGGGCCCGGGCGCAGTGCTCGACCAGGTCGTAGCTGAATTCACGCAGCAACCAGGCGGTCAGCATGTGTGCCCGGTACGGCAGTCGCAGGGGATGGTCGGCACCGAGCCGATCGAAGTCTGCCAGCCCGAATTTTCCGTTGCTGTAGAACGCGGTGCTCCGCAGGATGTAGGCGGCGTCGCCCATCGTCGCGATGTCCGGTTGGCCGCCCGCGGACAGGCGATCGGCGACGTAGTCGAAGAACCGTGCACTGCGGTTCGCCCGGGTCCAGATGAGGGTGCCGTCGTCCGCTCGGCCTTCTTCCTGCCGCGGCACCTGCATTCGCAGTGCACGCGAACGACTCTCGGTGAGCGGACCTTCGATCAGGGCTGCGGTGACGTCCCACGCCTTGGCGATGACGCGGTCGGTTCGGTCGCGCTCGGCGAGGGTCGTCGAGAACACGACGAATCTCACCTCCCGGCCGCCGATCACGACGCGGTACACGACCTCGCCGCGGCCGTCGGCATCGACGTCCCACCGCTCGCGTTCCACCCGCCAGTTCTCGGCGGCCGCGGTTCTGAGGAAGGACCGGGCGAAGCTGTGCCGGGTGTAGCGGGCGGCTCCCATGTCGGCCGGGTCCAGAACCTGTTCGGGCGACCGGGCGGATGTCTGCGTCCGCCGCAGCAGTTCGGTCGGTCTCATGCCTCGCTCCTCGGTGTTCCGGTGCGGGAGTAGGCGATCTTGCTCCACGTGAAGAACTCGGCGCTCGTCGCGGCGTTCTGCTCGCGGGGCGCGGGGAACGACGAATCCTTGAGTCCGCCGAAGGGAGCGTGCAGTTCGGAGCCGGTGTTGGGTGCGTTGACCTTGATCAGGCCGGCGTCGAGGTCCCGGATGCAGCGGCGGGCGACCCGCTCGTCGCACGTGAAGACGGCGGCGGTGAGACCGAACGACGTCGCGTTCGCGAGGTCGATGGCCTCGTCGAGATCGTCCGCGCGCAAGACGAGGGTGACCGGACCGAACACCTCTTCCCGGCTGATCGTCAGCGCCGGCGTGCCGGCGAGCAGCGTCGGGGCCACGAACGCCGCACCCGACGTGGGGAGTGGAGCAGACCCCAGCAGTTCCGCGCCCTCGGACAGCGCCTGGTCGATCGCGGCCGTCACTTCCTTTGCCGCGCGGGCGGAGACGAGCGGTCCGATCTGAGACTCGGGGGCAAGACCGTCGCCGACGACCAATTGTTCGACCCGTGCGACGAGTTCGGGCACGAGGTCGTGATAGGCGTCGCCGACGGCGATGATCCTCCGCGTCGCCGTGCACTTCTGGCCACTGCTTCCCATTGCCCCGGCGATCAGGACCGTCGCTGCGTCCCTCGGATCGACGTCGGGGAGCACGATGGCCGCGTTGTGCCCGCCGAGTTCCATCTGCACCTTCGCGCCGCGCGGAACCGCGGCGGCCTGGATCGACCTGCCCACCGGAACCGATCCGGTGAAGGTCACTCCCGAGATCTCCTCCCGCGCCACCAGTTCGGCGCCGATCGTCCCCGGGCCCAGGATCATGTTGAGGACCCCGGACGGAACCCCTGCTGCAGCAAGGGCTTCGGCGAAGGCTGTCGCGACCGCCACGGTGTCGCTGGCGGGTTTCCAGACCACCGTGTTGCCCCACAGCAGCGCCGGCGCGAGCTTCCACGCCGGAATCTGCAGCGGGAAGTTCCACGGGGTGATCGCGGCGACCACGCCGAGCGGTCGGCGGACCGTGCGGATCACCTCGTCGGGATGGGACGACGGGTAGGTGGCGCCGTCGGCGTTGCGCGCCTGCGCCGCGTGGTAGTGCAGGGTCTCGACGGTGGCTCCCACCTCGGCCCGCGATTCGGGGAGCGTCTTTCCCTGCTCCCGGGTCATGAGTTCCGCGATCGCGTCGGCACGCTCGGCGAGGATCTCGGCCGCCCGGCGGAGGACGAGTCCGCGTGCGATGATTCCGCGGTCGTCCCACTCGCGGCGTGCCGACACCGCGGCAGCCACCGCCGCGTCGAGGAGCCGGCTGTCGGCCGGATGGTATTCCGCGACGACCGTCTCGTCGGCCGGGTTCGTCGTCGCTGCGACCGGACCGTCGCCGTCCACCCACTCGCCGCCGATCAGGTGGCGGAGACGGGTGTCCGTGTCTGGTGCGGTGAGATGGTGCTCCACTGCTGACTCCTCGAAGGGCTGGTAATTCGGTGCCTTCAACGCTAGGCGCGGCGACCATGGTGCAGAAGTACCTATTGTCAACCGACTGATAAGTTGCAAGTATCAATCGGGTGGAACTGCGGCAGCTTCGATACTTCGTCACGGTGGCCGAGGAGATGAACTTCAGGCGCGCCGCCGAACGCCTGCACATCGCGCAGCCCGCGCTCAGTCAGCAGATCAGCAAGTTCGAGAAAGAACTGCGCACCACCCTGTTCGAGCGGACGACGCGACGCGTCGAGCTCACCGACGCGGGCCGGGTGCTGCTGGACGAGGGCAGGCGCGTCCTGGCGGAAGCCGATCACGCGCTCGCCGCGGTGGAACAGGTCGCGCACGGGGAGGTGGGACTGCTCCGCATCGGATTCGTCAGTTCCGCGGCACTGCGGATCGTCCCCGCGACCGTGCTGGCCCTGCAGAAGGAGTGGCCCGGAGTTCAGGTGGAACTGTCCGAATCGACGACCGACCGCCAGCTGTCGGCGATCGCCGACGGCAACCTCGACATCGGGCTGGTCCGCGAAGTCGACCGCGCGGACGGCATCGTGGTCCGGCCGCTGACCCGCGAGCCTCTGCTGGTGGCGATGCACTCGTCGCATCCCTTCGCCGGCCGGGAGTCGGTGCGGCTCGTGGAACTGCGCGACGAACGGTTCCTCACGTTTCCGCGCGGCCAGGTGTCGCGGCTGTACGACCACATCGCCGCCCTGTGCCATCACGCGGGTTTCCGGCTGGAGGCCGCGCAGGAGGCCGTCCAGTTTCCCACCCTCCTCGGGTTGGTGGCGGCGAACACCGGAGTCACCATCGTTCCGGCCAGCCTCCGGGCCCTGCACCTCCCGGACCTCCGGTATGTCGCACTCTCCGACGCGCAGGCGGTGTCGACGGTGTCGGTCGCGTATCGCGCCGACCGGCAACAGATCCCGGCGATCCGGCACTTCCTCGACGTGGCGACCGCGCTCGACCTGTCCTAGCGTCCGGGACGATCGGGCTCCGGGCGGCTACTCGACGTCGAAGTCGTTCGACGTCCCGGTGAATCGACGGTGACGTGTTGGCCCACGGGGTGCTGTATCCCTCCCAGGTGAGTGGCAAAGCGTCCCCGCGCACACTTTGCCACTCACCTGTCAGACGGGCTGCGCGTCCCCGAACGTCATCCTCAGGTCGGGAATCGACGACGTGAAGAGCGCCCGCTTCGGAAGTCCGAGCGACCGCAGTTCGTCGGCGATCGGGTGGCTGCCCAGTTTCAGTTCCGCGCCACCGGGCCGGGAGCGGACTCCGGTCGGGCTCATGTCCCAAGTGGTGAACCGGGTGAGTCCGTCGAGGTGCGAATAGGCGGCGAGCGACGTACTCGCGCCCGAACCCGGCACCGGAATGCCCTGTTTGACGCTCAGCTGGGCGATCAGCCGACCGCCCTGGCTCACCGACCCGCGTTTGACGGAGCCGGAATGGTCGACGTCGAAATGGGCGAGGACCTTCGGGAACCCCCAGATGCCGCGGCCGGCGGCCAGGGTGAAGTCGCCGTCGACGGGCAGGTGGTGGATCAGCGCACCGGCCCGGCCCCGGGCCAGCGCCTTCAGGTCCTGCGGGACCGAGGTGCCGGCGGCCCGGTGGTCGCGGACGAGGAACGACACCCCGAATTCGTTGTACGGGCCGAGGTCGCCGTCCACGTAGTCGACGAACACCAGCACGCACACACCGCGTCCGGGCCGGAACTGCAGGATCTCCAGTCCGGTGGAGTCGATCAGCGTCTGGGCCGCGGCGGTCGGCACCGAATACATCGCCGTGAACGCCGACGCGGCCCGGATCTCCACGGGCATGTCGACCTGCTTGCCCAGAACTTGATGCGACGTCACGGCGCGACCACCCCGCGCAGGCCGTCGGCGCCGAACATGGGCTCGAACATCGACCCGAAGTCGGGGCCGCGCCGCAGCATCTGGCCGCCGTCGACGTTGATGATCTGACCCGTGATCCAGGTGGAGTCGGGGCCGAGGAGGAACTTGGCGAGCGCGGCGATGTCGGTGACCTCGCCGACCCGCGAGATCGGCGTGTTGGCCAGGTAGTCGTCCAGGACGGGTCCGCCGTCGGTGATGAGCGCGACGAGGTCGGTGCGGGTCAGTCCGGGGCGGATGCAGTTGACCCGGACGTTGCTGGCCCCGAGTTCGTCGGCGGCGAGACGCGTCAGGTTGTCGACGCCCGCCTTCGACGGGCCGTACGCGCCGAACCAGCGGTGCGTGTTGCTGCTCGCGATCGAGGAGATGGTGACGATGGAACCGCCGCCCCCGGCGACCAGTGCCCGGGCGGCGTGCTTGATCGTCAGCATCGTGCCGGTGACGTTGAGGTCGACCGTTCTGCGCCAGGCGTCGACGTCGAGTTGGGTCACGGGCCCGACCGTTTCGTTGCCGCCCGCGCAGGTGACGGCGCCGTCGAGCCGACCGGTGCGTTCGCTCGCCTTCGCGACCGCGCGGGCGACGTCGTCCTCGTTCGTGACGTCGGCCGTCACCGCGTCGACCGTCCCCGCGGGGTTGTCGGCGCTGATCTGTTCCGCCGCGCGTGCCAGCTTCTCCTCGTTCCGACCACAGATTGTGACGTGGACGCCCTCGGCGGCCAGCGCGGTGGCGATGCCCAGTCCGATGCCACTGCCGCCGCCGGTGACGAGTACGGACGTCTTCGCGAGCCCGCTGCTGCCGTCGTTGGTAACCACGCACACCTCCAGGGAATAGAACTCGTGTCAATTTTCGAGCCATGGATCTGTGAAAACTGCTGCTATACCACTGCGTCATCGTAGGAACACGTTCTATTATCGGGGCACGAACGGCGGGATTCAATGCGGAGGAGCGTCTCGATGACGGACAGGCCGGAATTCGATCTCATCGACGGACGGTTCTATTCGGGCGAACTCGGTGACCCCCGGCAGGCATACGCCTGGATGCGCGCCCACGAACCGGTGTACCGGGCCGAGGGTATTCTCGGCGCCGCGTCGTACGAGGCCGTCCTGGCCGCCGAACGCGATCCGGAGTTGTTCTCGAACGCGGGCGGAATCCGGCCCGGGGTGGGCCCGCTACCCCAGATGATCGACATGGACGACCCCCAGCACCTGCAGCATCGCCGCCTCGTCAACGCCGGCTTCACCCGCAAACAGGTCGAGGCGAAGGTCGGCCGGATCCGCGAGATCTGCGACCACCTCATCGACGCCGCCTGCGACAAGGAGAACGTCGACTTCGTGCGCGATCTGGCGGCGCCGCTCCCGATGGCCGTCGTCGGAGACATGCTCGGCGTGCGCCCCCAGGAACGCGACCTGTTCCTGCAGTGGTCCGACGACCTGATGAACGCGCTCGGCAGCAACGCCACCCCGGAAGGACTGCAGGCGCAGGCCGACGCCTACCTGGCGTTCAACGAGTTCACCCTCCGCACCATCGAGGAACGGCGGCAGAACCCGACGGACGACCTCACCAGCATCCTCGTGCACAGCGAAATCGACGGGCACCGGCTCAGCGATGCGGATATCGTCGGCGAAACCCTGCTGATCCTCATCGGCGGCGACGAGACCACCCGGCACGTCCTCAGCGGCGGCATGGAACAACTGCTGCGCCACCCCGAACAGCAGGCACGTCTCGTGAACGACCCCGACGGCATCCCGACGGCGGTCGAGGAGATGCTGCGCTGGTCGTCGCCGATCAAGAACATGTGCCGCACCGTCACCCGCGACGTCGACTTCTTCGGAACCGCCCTCCGCGAGGGCGAGAAGATGATGCTGCTCTTCGAATCCGCCAACTTCGACGAGGCGGTATTCCACGACCCCGACGTCTTCGACATCGGACGGTCACCGAACCCGCACGTCGCATTCGGCTTCGGCACCCACTTCTGCCTCGGCAACCAACTCGCCCGGCTCGAAGCGAAGATCATGTTCGAGCAACTGCTGTCGCGGCTGCCCGACATGATGCTCGTCGACGACACCCCGCTGCGGCGTCGTCCCGCCAACTTCGTGTCCGGGCTCGAGGAGATGCCGGTGAAGGTAAAGGTATAGGCCCTTCGGGCTCGTGAGTGGTTAAGGAGTCTCTGGACTCGTTACCCACGCACGGGCGGCGAAGCCGCCTACTCCGGCGCGCCGATGTTCAACTCGTCCGGGTGCGCACCGACGCGGGCGCCGTCGTCCATCGTCTCGATCTCGCTGAGATCCTGCTCGCTGAGTTCGAAATCGAACACGTCGATGTTCTCCCGGATCCGCGACTCGTGGACCGACTTGGGGATGACGATCAGCCCGCTCTGCAAGTGCCAGCGGATCAGCACCTGGGCTGCGGACTTGCTGTGCCGGTCGCCGATGCGGGTGATGATCGGATCGGTGAGCAGGACGTTCGGCTTGGAGTCGTCGCCCCACCCCGAGTTGCTGGTGCCGCCGAGCGGACTCCACGATTCGACGGCGATGCCGTGGTCGACGGCGTAATTCCGGACCTCCTGCTGAGCCAGATGCGGATGCAACTCCACCTGATCGACCGCCGGGACGACGCCGCCCCGGTCGATCAGCAACTGCAGGTGACGCGGTTCGAAATTGCACACACCGATCGCCTTCGCGCGCCCGGACTCGGCGATCTTCTCCAGCGCATCCCACGTGCGGAGGATGCGGTCGTCGTCCTGCAGCGGCCAATGGATCAGGTACAGGTCGACGTACTCGACGCCGAGACGTCCGAGGCTGGCGTCGAACGCTTTCAACGCCGGCTCGTACCCCTGATCGGAGTTCCACAACTTGGTGGTGAGAAAGATGTCTTCGCGGGCGACGCCCGAGTTCGCGATTCCGCGGCCCACACCTTCCTCGTTGCCGTATGCGGCGGCCGTGTCGATGTGCCGGTAACCCGCCTCGTCCAGGGCGAATCCGACGGCGTGTTCGGTCTCGTCGTTGTCGGCCTGCCAGACCCCCAAGCCGAGCTGGGGGACGATGGTTCCGGAATTCAGCACGATGCTGGGTACTCGAGGACTCATGCTGTCCAGGCTATCGACTGTCGTGGGGGCGTGAGGGGTACATTCGCCGCCTGGCATCATGCGGAGGTGACCCGAATTCGGCTATTGGCGACGGACCTCGACGGCACCCTGCTGCGGTCGGACCGCACGATCTCCCCGCGCACCGCGCAGGCGATGGAGGATGCCCGACGGTCGGGGGTCGAGGTGGTGTGGGCCACGGCCCGCGCCCGGCACTCGGTGCACGAACTCGCGCAGTCGTGCGGATTCCGCGGCAAGGCGATCTGCGCGAACGGGGCGGTGGTTCTCGACCTGGCCGACGGGACCCCGGTGATCACGGCGACGACGACCATCGCGATGGCGTCGGCCGCGGCGGCGATGGACCGGGTGCGGACGCTGATGCCCGGTGTCGTGTTCGCGAACATCGGCGCGACGCGCTTCGTCGCCGAACCGGCGTACGCGGCACTGTGCGAGTTCGCCGACCACCACCGGCATCCGCACGAGATGATGCTGTCGGAACTGCTGCCCGACATCGACGAGCCGATGGTGAAGATCGTCGCCCGGCACCCCGAGATTCCGAGCGCGGATCTGTACCGCGCGGCGGTGGCGGCCGGCGTCGACGGCGTCGAACTGACGCATTCCGGCGCACCGTACGTCGAGATGGCGGCATCCGGTGTGTCCAAGGCGAGTGCGCTCGCCGAACTGTGCGCGGTCGACGGGATCTCGACGGCAGAGGTCGCGGTCGCCGGCGACGCCATCAACGATGTCCCGATGCTGACGTGGGCGGGCACGGCACTGTGCCCGTCCAACGCACTACCCGAAGTCCTGGCCCTCGCCGACCACGTCCTGCCCAGCAACGACGAGGACGGGGTCGCCAGCTACCTGGAGGGGCTGCGCCCGTGAGTGGTTGACGAGTGCAGAGACTCTTCAACCACGCACGGGCGGCGGAGCCGCCTACAGTCCGGCGGCGGTAGCGAGCTCGGCGAGGTAGTCGCGCGGCTGCCCGAACAGCTGTGCGCTCCCGTGCCCGCGTTTGAAGTACAACTGCGCGTCGTGCTCCCACGTGATGGCGATGCCGCCGTGCAGTTGGATGGCCTCGGCCGCGACGTTCTGAAGCGCCTCCGAGCAGTACACCTTCGCGACGACGGCATCGTCGTGCGTCCCCGACAGCGCCGCCGCGTACGACATCGACCGGGACGTCTCGACGAGCGCGTACATGTCGGCCATGCGGTGTTTCAGCGCTTGGAAGGATCCGATGGCACGCCCGAACTGTTTGCGCGACTTCGCATATTCGACCGTCTGTTCCAGCGCCGCCGCCGCCGCGCCGACCTGTTCCGCCGACAGCGCGACCAGCGCGACGGTGCGCAACTGCTCGACGAGGTCGGTGGGGGAGACGAGCCTGCGTGCCGCGACGCCGTCGAACACGACCTCCGACAGCGTGCGCGTCGGGTCCATCGCCGGCACCCGACGCCGCGTGACGCCGTCCGCGGCCGGGTCGACCTCGAACAGGCCTTCGGATGTGAGGACCAGCAGCATGTCCGCGACGTCACCGCCGAGGACGTACGACGCCGTCCCCGACAGTGTCTCGCCCGACGCGGTGACGCCGAAACCGGACCAGCCGTCCGCACCGGCCCAGCACAGTGCCGCCACCGAGCCCGCCGCGATGTCAGGGAGCAGTCGGGCGCACGCGTCGTCGTCGCCCGACAACACCAGCGCCTGCGCGGCCAGCACCGCGCTGCCGAGCATCGGCGACGGCGTCAGCGTGCGGCCCAGCTCTTCCTGCACCACATGGACTTCCAGCAGCGACGCCCCGACGCCGTCGTACTTCTCCGGAACGGCGAGCGCGGCGACACCGATCTGCTCGCACAACTTCGACCACAGCGTATTGTCGTAGCCGTGCTCGGTGGTGATCGCCCGGCGGACGGCGGCGGAGTCTGAATGCTTACCCAGCAGATCCCGGACCGACGACCGGAGCGCGGACCGTTCCTCGTTGTCGAAACTCATGACGCCTCCACCAGCGAATCGACGACGCGTCCGCGGTGGAAGGCCGGTGTGCCCCAAGCGGACACGAGCGCGCGGACCTTCGTCAGCCACAGCGACAGATCGTGCTCCTGCGTGTACCCGATGGCGCCGTGCACCTGCAGCGCCACCCGCGCCGCCCGGTACGCGGCATCTCCGCACGCCACCTTCGCGGCCGAGACGTCCCGGGAACTGTCGGCGGACCCGTCCCGCACGGCCAGCGCCGCACCGTGCAGTAGCGGTCGCGACATCTCCAGCCCGACAGCCACTTCCGCCAGGTGATGCTTGATCGCCTGGAACTGTCCGATCGGCTTGCCGAACTGCTTGCGCTGCTTGGCGTAGTCGGTGGTGACGTCGAGCAGGGTCTGGCCGAGTCCCTGCAGTTGTGCCGCGGTCGCGAGGGCGCCGAGATCGAATGCCTGCCCGAAGTCCACGTCACCGAGGGTCTCGCCGGCGGTCAGCGGGAACAACCGCCGCGACTGGTCGACCGAGTTCTGCACCGCACCGGCCTGTCCGAGCTTCAGCGTGGTGCGGTCGACGAGCAGGACGAGGTCGGCCGAGTCCGCGTCCACCGCGAACGGCACGTGCGGGCGGGCCGCGACCGTGGCGAGCGAACCGGAAGCCAACGCCGACAACCGGTCCGGATCCGCCTGCGCGAGCAGCGCCGGTGCGACGGCGACGGTCTCGGCCACCGGTCCGGGAACGGCATGGCGTCCGAGTTGTTCGACGGCCACCACGAGGTCGACGGCGTCTGCGCCGAGTCCGTCGTGTTCCTCGGACACCAGCAATCCGTTCACGCCCGTCTCGGCGAGGCGCTGCCACACCTTCAGGCCCGGGCCGGTGTCGCCGGTGTTCCACGACCGGATCACCGCCGGCATGTCGGCCTTCGACAGCAGCGCGTCGATGCTGGACGCGAAGTCCTGATGGGAGGAGTCGAGTGTGAATCTCATCGATCCGCCTTCGGTAGGCCGAGCAGGCGCTCGGCGATCACGTTCTTCTGAATCTCGTTGGTGCCGGCGTAGATCGGGCCGGACAGGGAGAACAGGTAGCCGTCCGTCCAGTTGTCCGCGAGCTCCGCCGAGGCGCCCTGCAGTTCGAGCGCGGTCTCGTGCGTGGAGATGTCCCACTCCGACCAGAACACCTTGTTGATCGACGACTCGGCGCCCAGTTGCCCGCCGTCGGCGAGCCGGGTGACGGTGCCGAACGTGTTCAGCTGGTAGGCGCGGGCGCCGATCCAGGCGTCGGCGACCCGGTCGCGCAACGCGGTGTCGTCGGTGCGGCCGGAGGTCTCGAACAGCGCGACCAGCCGGTCCACCGTGGCAAGGAACCGTCCGGGGCTGCGCAGCGACAGTCCGCGCTCGTTGGACGCGGTGCTCATCGCGACCCGCCAGCCCTCGTTCACGCCGCCGATCACGCCCGACTCGCCGGGGTTCGCCGGGTCGTCCGGCACGAAGACGTCCTCGAGGAAGATTTCCGCGAAACCGGGTTCGCCGTCCAGCTGATCGATCGGCCGGACGGTGACACCCTGCGACCGCAGGTCGAACATGAAGTACGTGATGCCCTTGTGGCGCTGCGCGTCCGGGTCGGACCGGAACAGCCCGAAACCCCAGTCCGCGAAACTCGCCCGGGAACTCCACGTCTTCTGCCCGTTCAGCACCCAGCCACCGTCGACGCGGCGGGCGGTGGAGCGGAGCGACGCGAGGTCGCTGCCCGACTCGGGCTCCGACCATGCCTGCGCCCAGATGTCGTCGGCGCGGGCCATGCGCGGCATGATGCGGGCCAGCTGCTCGGCGTTGGCGTGCTCGAACAGCGTCGGCGCGAGCAGGAAGATGCCGTTCTGGCTGACCCGCCCGGGCGCACCGGAGCGGTAGTACTCCTTCTCGAACACCACCCATTCCAGCAGCGACGCGTCGCGTCCGCCGAGTTCCTCCGGCCACGACACGACCGACAGCCGGGCGTCGGCGAGGGTGCGTTCCCACTCGCGGTGCGCCTCGAAACCCTCCGCCGTGTCCATCGACGGCAGCGGCTCGGCGGGAACGTTGTCGCGCAGAAAGGTTCGCACCTCCTCGCGGAAGGCGACGGTGGCGTCGTCGAACTCGAGATCCACTTACTTGGCTCCTTCGTTCGAGTTGCGGGCGCTCGCCGCCATCGACTTCGCGTCCATACCGCCGAGGGAATCCGTGTCGACCTCGGCGTTGTGTGCGTGCGCGAAGTGATGCAGGCCGAACACCGAGTCCATGCCGTTCCGCATGCCCATCTGGTCTTCGCACTGGTTGACGGCCTTCTTGGTGAGCGCGAGACCGAACCGGGGCATCGCGGCGATGCGACCGGCGATCGCCAGGGTCTCCGCCTCGAGGTCCTTGCGCGGCACGACGCGGTTGACCATCCCCACCTCGTACGCGCGCTGCGCGGTGAACCGGTCGCCGGTGTACAGGATTTCCTTCGCGAACCGCGGTCCCAGCATCCACGGGTGCGCGAAGTACTCGACCCCGGGAATGCCCATACGTACGACCGGATCGGAGAAGAAGGCGTCGTCGGACGCCACGATCAGGTCGCACACCCACGCCAGCATCAGACCGCCGGCGATGCAGGCGCCCTGGATCATCGCGATCGTCGGCTTCGGGATCTCCCGCCACCGACGGCACATCCCGAGATACACCTCCATCTCGCGGGCGTAGCGCTGGTCGCCGCCGGGCTTGTCGACGTGGTCCCACCACATCACGGCCTTGTTGTCGTAACGGACGTGATGGTCGCGGCCCGGGGTCCCGATGTCGTGCCCGGCACTGAAGTGCTTGCCGTTGCCTGCGAGGACGATCACCTTCACGTCGTCGTCCTCGACGGCCCGCTCGAACGCGGCGTCCAGGGCATACGTCATCACCGAGTTCTGGGCGTTGCGGTAGTCGGGGCGGTTGAGCGTCACGAATGCGACACCGTCGCGCACGTCGTAGGTGACGACGTCACCCTCGTCCGGAACCGTCATTTCTTCTCCTCACGCAGAACGTTTTTCATGACCTTCCCGGAGGGGTTCCGGGGGAGGGAGTCGACGAAGCGCACCGACCGGGGCACCTTGAAGTTGGCGAGACGCTCCTTGCAGAACGCGATCACGTCGTCCTCGGCGAGCGCGGTACCCGCCTTCGCCACGACGAACGCGCGCCCGACCTCGCCCATCCGCTGGTCGGGAACACCGATGACGGCAGACTCCGCGACACCGTCGAGCCTGGCAAGGGCGTTCTCCACCTCAGCGGGATATACGTTGAACCCGCCGGAGATGTACATGTCCTTGAGGCGGTCGGTGATGTCGACGTATCCGCGGTCGTCGAGCGTCCCGACGTCGCCGGTGTGCAGCCAGCCGTCGGCGTCGATGGTCTTGGCCGTCGCTTCGGGGTCGTCGAGATAGCCGAGCATCACGTTCTCGCCGCGCACGAGGATCTCGCCGTGGTCACCGATCCGGACCTCCATCCCGGGGATCGCGCGACCGGACGTGGTCGAGACGGTCACCGGGTCGTCGTCGGTCCGGCACATGGTGACCACCACGGCCTCGGTCTGGCCGTAGGCGGTGAGGACGGCGTCGAAGCTGAGTTCCGACTGCATGCGTTCGACCAGGGCGACGGGCACCGCGGCCGCGCCGGTGATCGCGACCCGCAGGCTGGACAGGTCGTACTTCGGGCGGTCGGGGTGGTCGAGGATCGACTGGAAGATCGTGGGGGCGCCGGGCAGCACGGTGATGTGCTCGTCGTGCACGGTCGCCATCACCTTGGGGACGTCGAACACGGCCATCGGCACGACGGTGACCCCGTTCAGCAGGCACACCAGGAACCCGGCCTTGTAGCCGAAGGTGTGGAAGAACGGGTTGATGATGAGGTAGTTGTCGTCGGACGTCACCTCCGCGCACTCGCCCCACGCCCGGGCGATGCCCACCGACTGCCGGTGCGCGCTCATCACCCCCTTGCTCCGGCCCGTGGTGCCCGACGTGAACATGACGTCGGAGACGTCGTCGGGGGAGACGGCGGCCGCGCGGGCGTCGGCCTCGGCGCGGGTGTCCTCGTCGGCGAGGGCGAGGAAGTCGTCGAAGTCGACGACACCCGGGGTCGGGGCGTCGCCGCCGTCGACGGGCACGCGGACGACCGTCGGCAGGTCGAGGGTGCTCGACTCGTCGCGCAGCGACGCGTACCGATCGGTGCCGAGGAAGTTGCCCGCGACGACGAGTGCTGTCGTCTTGGTGCGCTCGAGGATGTCGAGGGTCTCCGGTGCGGTGTACCGGGTGTTGATCGGGACGAGCGTCGCGCCGGCGTAATGGATGCCGAGCGCGGCGACCACCCAGTGATACGTGTTGGGCGACCACACCGCGACGTGGTCGCCGGGCCGCACGTTCTGCGAGCAGAGTGCGGCGGCGAAATCGCGGACACGGTCGTGCAGTTGTGTGAAGGTCAGACGGACGTCGCCGTCGGACACCGCCGGAAGCTCGCCGTATGCACGCGCGGCGTGGATGACGGCGGACGGGATGGTTCTCGGATGTTCGGTCACTGGGCTCCCTACCTACCTAGCAAGTGCTTGGTAGGTTATCTTACAGACGTGGACCAGAGCGAGAGCCCGGACGGGCTGATCACCGACGACGACTTCGCCGAGAGCGTCAGAACGTGGCTGAAAAACAATCTGACCGGCGACTTCGCCCGACTGAAGGGCAAGGGCGGCCCCGGGAGCGAGCACGAGTTCTTCGAGGAACGGCTCGCCTGGGACCGGCACCTGGCGGCCGCCGGATGGACGTGCCTCGGCTGGCCGAAGGAATACGGCGGGCGCGGAGCGACGCTGGCTCAGCAGGTCGTGTTCCACGAGGAATACGCGAAGGCAGGAGCGCCGGCCCGCGTCAGTCACGTCGGCGAGGAACTTCTCGGACCGACGCTCATCGCGTTCGGCACCGAGGATCAGAAGCGACGCTTCCTACCCGGGATCAACACCGTCACCGAACTGTGGGCGCAGGGCTACTCCGAGCCCGGTGCCGGTTCCGACCTCGCCAACGTCGCGACCACCGCACGACGCGACGGCGACAAGTGGGTCATCAACGGACAGAAGGTGTGGACGTCGCTCGCGCACGTCGCGCAATGGGCATTCGTGCTGTGCCGCACGGAACCCGGGTCGAAGCGGCACCAAGGGCTGAGCTTCCTGCTCGTGCCTCTGGGCCAGCCCGGCGTCACCGTCCGGCCCATCCAGCAACTCACCGGCACGTCCGAATTCAACGAGGTGTTCTTCGACGACGCCGTCACCGACGCCGATCTGGTGGTCGGGGAACCCGGCGACGGCTGGCGGGTCGCGATGGGGCTTCTCACCTTCGAACGCGGCGTGTCCACACTCGGGCAGCAGATCGGATTCGCCCGCGAACTTCAGGGCGTCGTCGACCTCGCGAAAACCACCCGCGCAGCATCCGACCCGAACATTCGCGAGAAGATCGCCCGCGCCTGGGTGGGGCTGCGCGTCATGCGCGCCCACGCCCTGCGGACCCTCGGGGCCGTCGACGCCGGAACGTCCGGGCCCGAGGCATCGGTCGCGAAACTGCTGTGGGCGAACTGGCACCGCGACCTCGGACAGCTGGCGATGGAGGTGCAGGGTGCGTCGTCGCTCCTCGCCCCCGCCGACCCGACGTCCGACATCACCGATCCCGAACATCTCGAACTCGGCGAATGGCAGCGGCTGTTCCTGTTCACCCGCGCCGACACCATCTACGGCGGATCCAACGAGATCCAGCGCAACATCATCTCCGAGCGCGTGCTCGGACTCCCCCGAGAGGCACGACCGTGACACAACCCGCACCCCTCGCCACCGCACCCGTCGAGACGCCGGGCCACGACCTACTGAAAGGAAAGAAGGTCGTCGTCACCGCCGCCGCGGGCACCGGCATCGGCTACGCATCCGCGCGTCGTGCCCTGCTCGAGGGCGCCGACGTCCTGGTGTCGGACTGGCACGAACGCCGCCTCACCGAGACGAAGGAGAAACTGGCCGCGGAATTTCCCGGGCAGGCCGTCGAGGCGCTGACGTGCGACGTGTCGAGCACCGAACAGGTGGACGCCCTGATCGCCGGGGCGGCCGACGCCCTCGGCCGGATCGACGTCCTCGTCAACAACGCCGGACTCGGCGGCGAGACGCCGCTCGTCGACATGACCGACGAGGAATGGGATCGCGTTCTCGACATCACCCTGAACGGCACGTTCCGGGCCACCCGCGCGGCGCTGCGCTACTTCAAGGGCGTCGAGCACACCGGAGTCCTCGTCAACAACGCGTCCGTCCTCGGCTGGCGGGCGCAGCACTCGCAGGCGCACTACGCGGCGGCGAAGGCCGGCGTCATGGCCCTGACCCGGTGCAGCGCGATCGAGGCCGCCGAATACGGGGTCCGGATCAACGCCGTCGCACCGTCCATCGCCCGGCACGCCTTCCTCGCCAAGGTCACCAGCGAGGAACTCCTCGACAAGCTGGCATCCGACGAGGCCTTCGGCCGCGCCGCCGAGGTGTGGGAAATCGCCGCCACCATCGCCATGCTCGCCAGCGACTACACCACCTACCTCACCGGCGAGGTCGTGTCGATCTCGTCGCAGAGGGCGTAGCCGCCCCGTGCGTGGTTAACGAGTGTCTGGACTCGCTAACCACTCACGGGGCCGGAGGCCCTAGCAAGCGCTTGGTTGATAGGATGTGACGATGACTCCACCCCCCGACGACACCACCGGCAAGACCGGACGCAGGGCCGAACTCCTCGACATCGCGGCCACCCTCTTCGCCGAACGCGGCCTGAGGGCCACCACCGTGCGCGACATCGCCGACGCCGCGGGCATCCTGTCGGGCAGCCTGTACCACCACTTCGACTCCAAGGAGTCGATGGTCGACGAAATCCTACGGGGCTTCCTCGACGACCTGTTCGGCAAGTACCGCGAGATCGTCGCGTCCGGACTCGACAGCCGCGCGACCCTCGAAGCGCTGGTCACCACGTCTTACGAGGCGATCGACGCGTCGCATGCGGCGGTCGCGATCTACCAGGACGAGGTGAAGCATCTCGTCGCCAACGAGCGCTTCACGTACCTGTCCGAACTGAACACCGAATTCCGCGACCTGTGGATGGGTGTGCTCGAGGCGGGGGTGAAGGACGGCAGCTTCCGGGCCGACATCGACGTCGAACTCGCCTTCCGTTTCCTCCGCGACACCGCCTGGGTCGCCGTCCGCTGGTACCGCCCCGGCGGTTCCGTCACGGTCGACACCGTGGCCAAGCAGTATCTCTCGATCGTCCTCGACGGACTTGCGAGTCCTTAACACTGACTAGGAGTTTCACATGACCGAGGCCTACATCGTCGACGCCGTTCGCACCCCGATCGGCAAGAAGAACGGTGGCCTGTCCGGCGTGCATCCCGCAGACCTGGGTGCGCACGTCATCAAGGCCGTCGTCGAGCGCACGGGCATCGACCCGGCCGGTGTCGACGACGTCGTCTTCGGTTGTGTCGACGCGATCGGCGGACAGGCAGGCAACATCGCCCGCACCGCGTGGCTCGCCGCCGGCTACCCGGAAGAGGTCCCAGGGGTCACGGTCGACCGGCAGTGCGGGTCGAGCCAGCAGGCCGTCCACTTCGGTGCGCAGGCGATCCTCAGCGGCACCGCCGACCTGATCGTCGCGGGCGGTGTGCAGAACATGAGCCAGATCCCGATCGCGTCGGCGATGGTGGTCGGGCAGCAGTACGGATTCGACACCCCGTTCGGCGGATCGACGGGCTGGGCCGAACGCTACGGCGACCAGGAGGTGTCGCAGTTCCACGGCGCCGAACTCATCGCGGACAAGTGGGACATCAGCCGCGAGGCCCTCGAACGCTGGGCGCTGCAGAGCCACGAGCGGGCGCGGACCGCCATCGCCGAGGGTCGCTTCGACCGCGAGATCGTGCCGGTGGGCGACTTCACCACCGACGAGGGTCCGCGCGAGACCAGCCTCGAGAAGATGGCGGCGCTGAATACCCTCACCGACGGTGGACGACTCACGGCCGCGGTCGCGAGCCAGATCTCCGACGGTGCGAGCGCGGTGCTGCTGGCCTCACCGGAAGCGGTCGAGCGGTACGGCCTGACGCCCCGCGCCCGCATCCACCACCTCAGTGCTCGCGGCGCCGACCCGATCTTCATGCTCAGCGCGCCGATCCCCGCGACCCGCTACGCGCTGGAGAAGACCGGCCTGAGCATCGACGACATCGACCTGGTCGAGATCAACGAGGCCTTCGCGCCGGTGGTCCTCGCGTGGCTCGCGGAGATCGGCGCCGACCCGGCGAAGGTCAACGTCAACGGCGGCGCGATCGCCCTCGGCCACCCGCTCGGTGCGACCGGCACGAAACTGATGGCGACGCTCCTCAACGAACTCGAACGCACCGGCGGCCGCTACGGTCTGCAGACCATCTGTGAAGGCGGCGGCACCGCGAATGCCACCATCATCGAACGCCTGTGAGTACTTCTTAACCGCCGGCGGTTAACAAGTACTCACGGGTGCGAAGCGCTACGCTCGAACAGGATAGTGACGAGTCCTGAACGGGGCCGTGATGCACGAATTGGCAATCACCCAGAGCGTCGTCGACGCCGTCTGCGAGACCGCTGCGGGACGGACGGTTCACAGCGTGCGGGTGCAGGTGGGGGCGCTGACCGCGGTGGTCGCCGATTCGATGCAGTTCTGTTTCGAACTGGTCACCGAAGGGACCGTCGCGCACGGTGCCCGTCTCGACATCGACCACACGCCGGGCGGTGCGCACTGCCGTGAATGCGGTGACGACTTCGTGCTCACGGACCTGGTGTTGCTGTGCCCGTGCGGAAGTGCGGACGTGGAGGTCACGTCGGGTCGGGAACTACGAATCCTCTCGATGGAAGTGAGCTGACGCAAATGTGTGCCACCTGTGGATGCGGAGACGAGACGGGGACCAGGATCACGGTGCCCCACGAGCACCCGCACGACCACGAGCACCCGCACGAGCACACTCACGAACACCCCCACGACCACGAGCACCCACACCCCCACGAGCACCCACACCCCCACGAGCACCCGACCGAGACGGTCACCCTCGAGCAGAAGGTGCTGGCGAAGAACGACCTCACGGCGGAGCGCAACCGGGGCTGGCTGGCGGGTCGTGGGGTGCTCGCCCTCAACGTGATGAGTTCGCCCGGGTCCGGGAAGACGACGCTGCTCGAGCGCACGATCGCCGACATCGGTGGGCAGCGCCGGGTCTCGGTGGTGGAGGGCGACCAGGAGACGATGCTCGACGCCAACCGCATCAAGGCGACGGGATGTGCTGTGGTACAAGTGAACACGGGCGCCGGGTGTCATCTCGACGCCGAGATGATGCGGGACGCGCTGACTGCCCTCGACCCCGAGCCTGACTCGCTGCTGTTCATCGAGAACGTGGGGAATCTCGTCTGTCCGGCACTGTTCGATCTCGGTGAGAAGAGCCGGGTGGTGGTCATCTCGGTGACCGAGGGGACGGACAAGCCGCTCAAGTATCCGCACATGTTCGCGGCGGCGAATCTCGTGATCGTGAACAAGGCGGACCTGTTGCCGTACGTGGACTTCGACGTCGACCTCTGCGCGAAGTATGCCCGGTCGGTGAACCCCGGCCTGCAGATGATCACCTTGTCGGCGACGACCGGTCAGGGCATCCAGCAGTGGTACGACTGGATCGCGAAGCAATGACGCCTCTACACGACGGGGCCGGGCGACGCGGCGCGACGCGCCGGGGACCGTTGACATCCGCTCGACGGCGGAGCTAAATAAATATCAGCGCCACGCAGGTGGGCCGACGGTCGACTCCGGTGGCGACAGGAGTTGTGTTCACTCCGGAAAGCGACCTGATATGCCGACACAGGAAGCAATCAACGCCGAGGACACCCTGATTCACGTGCTGTGGATCAATGCGGGACTCAGTTGCGACGGCGATTCGGTGGCCTTGACGGCTGCGACGCAGCCCAGTGTCGAGGAGATTGCCCTGGGAGCCCTGCCGGGCCTGCCCAAAGTGGCCGTGCACTGGCCGCTGATCGACTTCGACAACGGTCCGGAGGGCGGCGCCAACGACTTCCTGGAATGGTTCTGGAAGGCGGACCGCGGCGAACTCGAACCCTTCGTGCTGGTGGTGGAGGGTTCCATCCCGAACGAGCAACTTCACGACGAGGGTTACTGGTGCGGCTTCGGTAACAATCCCGAGACCGGTCAGCCGGTGACGACGAGTGAGTGGCTCGACCGTCTGGCTCCGAAGGCGACGGCGATCGTCGCGGCGGGCACGTGCGCGACGTACGGCGGCATCCACGCGATGGCGGGAAATCCGACCGGTGCGATGGGTGTTCCCGATTATCTCGGCTGGGACTGGAAGTCGAAGGCGGGCATTCCGATCGTCTGCGTTCCCGGTTGTCCGATTCAGCCGGACAATCTGTCGGAGACGTTGACGTATCTCCTCTACATGGCCACCGAGCAGGCGCCCATGATTCCGCTCGACGACGCGCTGCGTCCGCAGTGGCTGTTCGGCGCCACGGTGCACGAGGGCTGCGACCGCGCCGGCTACTACGAGCAGGGTGATTTCGCCACCGAGTACGGCTCACCGAAGTGCATCGTGAAACTGGGGTGCTGGGGTCCTGTCGTCAAGTGCAACGTCCCCAAGCGGGGCTGGATCAACGGTGTGGGTGGGTGCCCGAATGTGGGCGGTATCTGCATCGGGTGCACGATGCCGGGCTTCCCGGACAAGTTCATGCCGTTCATGGACGAACCGCCGGGCGGCAAACTCTCCACGACGGCGTCCGGGCTGTACGGATCCGCCATTCGCAGTTTGCGCAAGATCACCAAGAACACGTTGGACAAGGAACCGCACTGGCGCAGTCGCGGTACGAAACTGACCACGGGCGCGACACGCACCTGGTAGTCACGCTCGGGGTGTCGGGCGGTGGTCCGCCGGCCTCGAACCCCACTGGGCGGCTGCCCAGCCGTGGAGCACTGAGAGGTACGTCGATGACAACGATCATTCCGGAACCTTCGCACAAGTCGGAATCCGACGGCCTGGTCGAGATGGCGTGGGATCCGATCACGCGCATCGTGGGTAGCCTGGGCATCTATACGAAGATCGATTTCAAGCAGAAGGAAGTCGTGGAGTGCCACAGCACTTCGTCGATCTTCCGCGGTTATTCGATTTTCATGAAGGGGAAGGACCCCCGCGACGCCCACTTCATCACGAGCCGGATCTGCGGCATCTGTGGTGACAACCACGCGACGTGTTCGTGTTACACCCAGAACATGGCCTACGGAGTGAAACCCCCGAACATCGGCGAGTGGATCGTCAACCTCGGCGAGGCCGCGGAATACATGTTCGATCACAACATCTTTCAGGAGAACCTCGTCGGTGTGGACTTCTGCGAGAAGATGGTCTCCGAGACCAATCCGGGGGTGCTGGCACAGGCCGAGAAGACCGAGGCGCCGCACGCCGGGGAGCACGGCTACAAGACCATCGCCGACATCATGCGGTCGCTCAATCCGTTCACCGGTGAGTTCTACCGGGAGGCGTTGCAGGTCAGCCGGTGGACCCGAGAGATGTTCTGTCTCATGGAGGGTCGGCACGTGCACCCGTCCACCCTGTACCCGGGTGGTGTGGGAACGGTCGCGACGATTCAGCTGATGACCGACTACACGACACGTCTGATGCGCTACGTGGAGTTCATGAAGAAGGTCGTCCCCATGCACGACGACCTGTTCGACTTCTTCTACGAGGCGATGCCCGGCTACGAGAAGGTCGGCCTGCGCCGGACCCTCCTCGGCTGCTGGGGGTCGTTCCAGGATCCCGCGGTGTGCAACTTCTCCTACAAGGACATGGAGAAGTGGGGTCGGGCGATGTTCGTGACGCCCGGCGTCGTGGTCGACGGAAAGCTGGTGACGACGTCGCTCGTCGACATCAACCTGGGTATCCGAATCCTTTTGGGCAGTTCGTATTACGACGACTGGACCGACCAGGAGATGTTCGTGAGGAACGATCCGCTCGGGAACCAGGTCGACCGCAGGCATCCGTGGAACCAGCACACCAATCCGCATCCGCAGAAACGCGACATGGAGGACAAGTACAGCTGGGTGATGTCGCCGCGGTGGTTCGACGGCACCGACCACCTCGCGCTGGACACCGGTGGCGGGCCACTGGCCCGGCTCTGGAGTACCGCCCTCGCGGGCCTCGTCGACATCGGGTACGTGCAGTCGACCGGGCACAGCGTGAAGATCAACCTGCCGAAGACCGCGCTGAAGGGCCCGGTGGAGTTCGAATGGAAGATCCCGCAGCACGGCAGCAACACGATCGAGCGGGACCGGGCGCGGACCTACTTCCAGGCCTACGCGGCGGCGTGCGCGCTGCACTTCGCGGAGCAGGCGCTCGCCGAGATCCGGGCCGGGCACACGAAGACGTGGGAGAAGTTCGACGTCCCCGACGAGGGCATCGGCTGCGGCTTCACGGAGGCGGTGCGCGGAGTCCTGTCGCACCACATGGTGATTCGCGACGGCAAGATCGCGAACTACCACCCGTATCCGCCGACCCCGTGGAACGCCAACCCCCGCGACAGCTTCGGTACGCCGGGACCGTACGAAGACGCGGTGCAGGGTCAGCCGATCTTCGAGGAGAACGACCGGGAGCACTTCAAGGGCATCGACATCATGCGGACCGTCCGCAGTTTCGACCCCTGCCTGCCGTGCGGCGTGCACATGTATCTCGGTGAGGGAAAGACGCTGGAGAAGCTGCATTCGCCCACCCAGTCCGTGACCGGCGAGTGACGGGGTACGCATGGAGAGTGGCGGATCGGAGACGTGGGGGAGTGACGAAGTAGCAGACGACCCCGATCGGTGGCGGACAGCCGGCGAACGGATCGACAGCCTGTTGGACGCGAGTTCGACGGGTGGCTCGGTGGCCCGCGAGCGCGCCGAGCAGCTGGTCCGGGAGGTGGTCGAACTCTACGGCGCCGGGTTGGAGCGCGTCCTCGACATCATCGGCGACCGCGACGACGACCTCGTCGAACGCCTCGCCGCCGACGAACTCGTGGCCAGCCTGCTCCTCGTGAACGGACTCCATCCGCACGACGTCGAGACGAGGGTCGCCACCGCACTCGACAGCGTGCGCCCCTACCTGGGTTCGCACGGCGGCGACGTCGAACTGCTCGGCGTGGTCGACGGGGTGGTGCGGTTACGGCTGACCGGCAGTTGTCAGAGCTGCCCGTCGTCTGCGGTGACGTTGGAACTCGCCGTCAAGGACGCCGTGCTGGCCGCCGCGCCGGAGACCGTGGACATCGAGGTGGTGGGCGCCACCCCCGCCGCCGGGTCCGGGTTGATCGCCGCGGAATCGCTGTTCTCCCATGTTCATCCGAACGGAATGGACGGGTCGAGCGGCACGGGGACGTGGGTGTCGGTGCCCGAACTCGAGGAACTGACACCCGGGGAGGTGGCCGGGTTCTCCGTCGCCGGGCTGCCGATTCTGGTGTGCCGGATCGGGGAGCAGTTGTTCGCCTACCGGGACCGGTGCGCCTCCTGCACCCACTCGCTGGCCGGGGCCACGCTGCAGCGGAAGGCGGGCGGTCAGGTGGGGGACGCGGTGCTGCGCTGCCCGTCGTGCCGCGCGCATTTCGACGCGCGTCGCGCGGGCCTGCGCCTGGACGGCGACACGGACGCCGAACCGCTCTCGCCGCTCCCGGTCCTCGTGCGCGACGGCGTCGTCTCCGTGGCCGTGCCCGCCGCGGAGGTGGCGTGATGAGCCCGTCGGGGAACGGACTGCGCATTCTGCAGCGCATCGCGTCCGAGCGGCCCACACCGGTGGTCGGGGAACGGTGCGACATGTGCGCCGTGCCGATCGCCGACGCCCACCAGCACGTCGTGAACGTGCAGGACCGGCAACTGATGTGCGTGTGCCGCGGGTGCTACCTGCTGTTCACCGACGAGAACGCCGAATTGCGGTTCCGGGCCGTCCCGGAACGCTACCTGTCGTTTCCGAACTTCGAACTCGCCCCCGGACGCTGGGACGAACTGGAGATCCCCGTCGGGCTCGCGTTCGTGTTCCGGAACTCGCTGCTGGCCAAGACCGTCGCGTTCTACCCCGGTCCGGCGGGCGCGACCGAATCGGAACTGCCCCTCGACGCCTGGGACGACGTGCTCGCGGCGAACCCGGCGCTGGGCCGGCTGGCCGCCGACACGGAAGCCTTGTTGCTGCGGGTCCCCGAGCACGGCGAGGGCGACCCCGAGTGCTACCTCGTTCCCATCGACGCCTGCTACCAGCTGGTGGGCCGGTTGCGGCAGGTGTGGCGGGGATTCGACGGCGGCCAGGACGCACGAAGGGTCATCGACACGTTCTTCGACGACGTGCGGGCGCGCAGTCGCGTCGCGAAGGAGCCGACGTGACCGAGTTGTCGTTCCGTGTGGAAGACGTGTTCCCGGAACCGTTCGCGGTTGCGCCGAATCTGACTGCGCGGGTGGAGGTGACGGAGTCGAGCGGCGCCGTCGTGCACGCGATGGCCGTGCGGTGTCAGGTCCGCATCGACCCGCAGCGCCGCCGCTACACGGACGCCGAGGTGGAGGGCCTGCTCGATCTGTTCGGGCCCCGCGAGCGGTGGACGTCGACGCTGAAGCCGTTCCAGTGGATGCAGACCAGCACCGTGGCCCAGGGGTTCACCGGGTCGAGCGTGGTGGAGTTGCCGCTTCCGTGCACGTACGACTTCGAGGTGACGGCTTCGAAGTACCTGCACGCCCTGGATGAGGCCGGGTCGACGGTGCCGCTGGTGTTCCTGTTCAGCGGAACGGTCTTCACGCGCGGCGTCGCCGGGTTCGGAGTCGAACGGATCCCGTGGGACCGGGAATCGACGTACGACCTGCCGGTGGCGGTGTGGCGCGAACTCGTCCAGGCGCACTACCCGAACACGGGCTGGGTGCGCCTCGACCACGACACGCTGGCGGTACTGGCGAAATACAAGGCGGCGCACGGACTGCTCGGACTGGACGTCGCCATCGCGAACCTGCTGCAGGGAGCCGGGGAGGTGATCGCATGATCTCCCCGGCGTCCCTGCAGCGAGTACGGGCCGTGGCCGACGCGGTCCTCTACGAGGGTTACCTGCTGTATCCGTATCGTGCGAGTTCGTCGAAGAACCAATCCCGGTGGCAGTTCGGCGTCCTCGGGCCGCCGGGTGCGGCGGAATCGGGAGTCGGCGAGGAACCACGCCTGTCCTGCCAGACGCTGATGCGTCCCCGTCCGGGTGGGCGGCCCGGCGTCGCGGTGACCGTCCGCTTCCTGCAACTGCAGGTGCGTGAGGTCGAGAAGGCCGCGGAATCCGGGTTCGAGCCGGTCGGGGAACTCACCGTCGCCGGCCGCAGCTGGCTGTCGTGGGACGAGGCGGTGGAACGCGAGATCGACCTGGGCGCGGTGTTCCCGGCCGAGGAGCTCGAGGACTGCCGGCTCGACGTGGACGTCGACGGGGGCGTGGACGTCGAGGAGTTGCGCGAGGACGACGGCACCCTCGCCGGGCGTGTGGTGCGGACCAGGTGGCCGCTTCGCGCCATCGTCCGCGTCGGCAGTGACCGGCACGACGGACTGGACGTGCTGCGGGTGTCGATCGAGAACGTGAAGATCGACGCGATCGGCACGTGGTCGAAGGATTCGGCCATCAGGCATTCGCTGATCGGCGCGCATCTGATGTTGGCCGCGGAGGACGCCGAGTTCGTGTCGCTGCTCGAGCCGCCCGACGACGCCGCGCCGCTCGCGTCGACCTGCCATCAGGAACGCTGCTACCCCGTGCTGGCCGGGCTGCCGGGGGAGACGGACCTCGTGCTGGTGTCGCCGATCATCCTGTACGACCACCCGGAGGTGGCCGAGCAGAGCGACGGCGCCCTGTTCGACGCCACCGAGATCGACGAGATCCTCACCCTGCGGGTCATGACGCTCACCGAGGAGGAGAAGCGTCAGGCCCGCGCCACCGACCCGCTCGCCGCCCAGATCATCGACCGCTGCGAGCAGATGTCGCCGGCGACGCTCGCCCAGATGCACGGCGTCCTGCGCAACCCGCATTTCCCGAGCCCCGACATCCCGGAGCAGCGCGGCCTCCCCGACATGGGTCTCGTCCCGGAACTGACCGACGACGTGCCGTGGTGGGATCCGGACGCCGACACCGCCGTCCGCCCCGACGTCGACGGCGTGATCGTGAACGGCGTCCGGGTGGCGAAGGGCACTGTCGTGCGGATCCACCCGTCGCGCCGTGCAGACGCCCAGGACCTGTTCTTCGCGGGACAACTCGCTCGTGTGGTGACCGTGCACGCCGACGTCGACGGTGGCACCCACGTCGGCGTGGTGCTGATGGACGACCCGGCCTCGGAGCTGCACGAGTGGTACGGCAGGTATCTGTACTTCGCCCCGGACGAGGTGGAGCCCGTATCGGCAGACACCGGAAAGGATGAACATTCATGAAGATTCTCGGAGAGGCCACCACCGCCGCGCTGGCGCTGGTTGCGGTCGCCGGCGTGGCGGTCGCCGTCTTCTCGCTTCCCGACATCAAGCGGTACCTGCGTATGCGCAAGATGTGAGGCCACGTGACGGACAGGCGGGTGCTGGTTGCCGGTGTGGGCAACATCTTCTTCGGCGACGACGGATTCGGTCCCGAGGTGCTGCGCGGTGTCGCGACGAGGCCGCTGCCGCCGGGAGTCCGGGCCATCGATTTCGGCATCCGCGGAACACATCTGGCGTACGAACTGCTGGACGGGTGGGGTGCGCTGCTGCTGGTCGACGCGGTTCCCGATCGAGGTGAGCCGGGGGCGTTGAGGGCGTTCGAGGTGGGACCCGATTCGGTGCCCGCGGCGCCGCTCGACGCGCACAGCATGGATCCGGGGGCGGTGTTCGCCAGTCTCCGCGCGCTCGGCGGAACCCTGCCGCGTGCCGTGGTCCTCGGCTGCCAGGTGGACAACACCGACGAGGGAATCGGACTGTCACCACGTGTCGCCGCCGCCGTCGCACCGGCCGTCGACATGGTCTTCGACATCGTCGACCAACTGCTTGCGCCTACCGCAGCTCACATGCCGGAGGCCCGCTCGGCGGTCACGCTGCAACCGGAGAAGACGGAGGGCTGAATCGTGTGTCTCGGAATTCCCGGACGGGTAGTGCGCATGCTGGAGGGCTACGGCAACCAACTCGCGCTCGTCGACGTCGTCGGTGAACAGCGCAAGGTGAACGTCGGCATGCTGCCCGAGGACGTCAGCCTGGAACCGGGCGACTGGATCGTCATCCACATGGGTTTCGCGATGGAGAAGGTGGACGAGGCGGGCGCCGAAAAGGCAATGGCGGGGCTGGAGATGATGGGACGCTCGCGGACGGCGGACGAAGACTAGCCCCAAAGCCGTGTAGTTAAGGCGTGGGTTGTGTTGTCAAGGGTCGATGTCGGTGAAGACGTTGATGGCGATGGTGGCCTTGAGGCTTGGCCCTCGG
>NZ_JBHUSF010000081.1:0-31347 GCF_042673295.1 Rhodococcus sp. NPDC057014 | reverse complement strand
CCGGAGACGATCTCGGACAGCCCCTTCGGTTCGCTGCCGATCTCGAGCCGGTTCACCGCCTCCGCGAACCGCAGGTAGGTGTCCACGCTCGCGACGACGATGCGGGCGTCGATGGTCAGCAATTCGATGCCGACGCCGCTCACGGCCGCGGGAGCCCTGCCAGCGGCGTAGGGTCGGCCAGCTCGAACAGGGCGCACGCTACCACTTTTGCACACTCCACCCCGGCGGTGATCCTGGGCTCCCGGTACGCCTTGAGGTTTCGCCGTGAGGGCGGTCATTCCAGGTCGAACGCGGCCTGGATCGCTGTGGTCAGGGCCGCTTCCTGCGACGGAAAGAAGAACCCGAGTCCGCGCCCCAACGCCGACACCGGAATCGTGACGATGTTGTCGCAACTGACCACCGAGTCCTTCTCCAGCCCGTTGGCCGGCCCCACCGGCACCTCGGTGGACAGTCCCCGCACGGTGCCGGTGATCGGTGCGACCGTCACCCGACTCAGATGGGGGCGCACCAACTCCCGGGTCAACACCAGCACCGGCCGCGTCTTGTCCAACTTCGCGGCGTGAATCGGCCGCATCAGTCGAGATCGCTGAACAGACCCGCTGCATGGCGAGCGAGGTCATCGAGGCCGTCCGGATCGTCCCCGCCGCGGGTCCGGGCAAGAATCTCGGCATCCCGGGCGGCGATCTGCCGGCGCCGCTCCCGCTCGAGCGCCCGCAACACCAGAGCCGCCCGGCTGGAGGCACGATGATCGCGCACCTCACCGTCGACGAAGGCCACGATCTCGTCCGGCAGCCGCACCGCAATCTGCGTACTCATACCCAAATGGTACCACTACGGTACCGAAATGGTAGCGGGACAGGATGCTCACGGTGTGAGCGTCTTTGAACCCGCGTTGGTGCCGGGTTTTGTCCTCGCCGCCGACCGCATTGGCACCCGAATAATCCTACTGAGCAGTGACTATGCTGCCGCTCCCCCACTCCCCACCACTAATCGACAAGTCGCGAGAATTTGGGTCTCGGTTCGACGATGGATGTCGGTTTTTCGGTCGATCTGGCGCGTTTCTCACCTAGGCGGCGCGGCGTTGGCGCCAACTCGCGCCTGGGTGGCGCGTGATGCCTCCCTGCTGGGAGAGAGTGCGCAGTTGAGCGGTGCCAATGAGTGCGTTCACCCCGGACGCGCTCGATCGTCGTCGAAGCCAGCGGCGGCCATCCGTACGTCCTGCAAGAGTGCGGTCAGGCGATCCGGCACACCTCCCCGCCTCCCTTCGATACCGAGGACGCCCACGCCGCCGTGGAGGAAGGCCGCCAAGCCTTGGACGACGAATTCCTCCCGTTACGGGGACCCGGGCCACCGGCCGGGAACGCCGGTACCTGCGCGCCATCGCCGAAACCGGGGGCGCTCGGCGACCAGCCTGTACCGAGGACGATCTCGTCTGGGCTGTCCGGTGCACCGGACTCAGGTGAAGGGCGTCCCTCCGGTGACGCCGAGCACTTCTCCGGTGATGTAGCTGGATTCGTTGGATGCGAGAAAGACGTATGCGGGGGCGAGCTCGGCCGGCTGTCCGGGCCTTCCCAGCGGTACATCGTCCCCGAAGTGCCGGTAACCGTCGGCCGGCATGGTCGCGGGAATCAACGGCGTCCAGATCGGCCCCGGCGCCACGGCATTGACCCGGATGCCGCGGCTGGCTACATCGGCGGCCAGTCCCTTGGTGAAGTCGATGATCCCTGCCTTCGTGGTGGCGTAGTCGAGCAGGCCGGGTGACGGGTTCATCCCTTGGATCGACGAGGTGTTCACGATGGTCGATCCGGGCTCCATCACCGCGAGGGACTTCTTGCACAACCAGAACAGCGCGTAGAGGTTCGTGCGCAGGACGCGGTCGAACTGCTCGGTGGTGATGTCCGCGATGCCGCCCGTCTGGACCATTTGGAAGGCCGCGTTGTTCACGAGGATGTCCACACCGCCGAGTTCACGGACCGTCAGGTCCACGAGGCTCTGGCAGTGTTCCTCTGAGGTGATGTCGCCCGTTACGACGACGCCGCGCCGGCCGGCTGCTTCCACCAACCGCCTCGTCTGCTGTGCGTCCGGCTCCTCGGCGTCGAGACAACTGACGACGACATCGGCGCCCTCCCGCGCGAACGCGAGTGCCACTGCACGTCCGATGCCTGAATCCGCGCCGGTGATCAGTGCCCGGCGGCCGTCGAGGCGGCCGCTTCCTCGATAGGTTTTCTCGCCGTGGTCCGGGACGGTCACCATCTGGGAGGTCAGTCCCGGGTGCGGCAGTTCGGGCTGATGTTCGCGATCGGGAGCAGGGTACTGGGTGGTGGGATCCTGGCGGGCGTACTGGTCGGCCATTCTCGTACCCTTCTCGGTTTGTTATCGAATTCGCATGGACCACTTGAAGACAGCGGTCCCGGCGTCTGGTGTCGGGAGATCCCCTGCACGGGCCGGACTTGTTCTGCCGCAAACCGTTCGCGCTAGGAGGCGCCCTCGGTGTCGTCGAAGAACGACCACCCGTCGGTGTGCTGCACTTCCATCCGCCAGCCGAGTTCACTGTTGTCGGCACGGACGTCGATGAACCAGGCATGCGCGTCTTCCGCGCTCTCGATGTCCTTGGTCTCGACGACGGTGCCGGTGGGATCGAGTACTCGATAGGTAGCCATGCCGTCCGAATGCCCACGAACGGGCAGGGTCAATCGACGAGACGGACCGTCGGATATTGTCAGCCCATGTCTTCGTTGGAGGGCGTGGCGGCACTGCCGGGCGGTGGTCAGTGGTTGCGGATCTTGTCGATGAGGTTGGTCTTGTTCAGCTTCGAAGACCCGTGCAGGTCAAGTTCCGTGGCACGTTTGGCGGAGTTCGGCGACGATCCCGCACTCGCAGGCCGGTGATTTCCCACCGGAGTGCCGACGGCCGCTGCGCCCCCGCCTGGCAGCAGCGCAGGGGGGCCGGCTGCCTTCTCCTTGAACTGACGCCGATTTGGGTCTGTCGAGATCCCGTGTCGGTGCCCACCGATTTGCGAGGCCACCGCAGAGCTCACCACAGTCGTGGCCGGGAAGCGCGGAGCGGGAACCGATTCCGCGCTCGCGGATGCGGGGACGGGTTTGGGGGCGGCCACCTCCATTTCTTCTGCCGCATCTGATCGACCCGCGCGAACGCAAGGACGGTCCCGGACGTGCGGTCGAGAAGCGACGGGTACACGCTCGGGAGTACCTGGACCAGTCCGCCGACCGCCGGTGCGTTTACGTGATGCTCTGCACTGTCGGAATCGTCGCCGAGTGCGGGAAGTTCCCGCGCGTGCCCTTGTCCCCGTCCTTTTCGTGATCGGTCGGCCCGGGCGGCCGTCCTTCGGTTCCGCCGTCTGCGGGCGCTCGTGGGTCGTGTCGTCTCTATCTCCAGCCCGGTCAGCGGTGGCGTGCGCGTCGGACGACGACCAGGGCGACGACGCCGGCGGTCAGGCCGCCGAGCAGAGCTGCGAGTCGTGGATTGTTCCGCACGTTCGCGAGTTCGTGCCGGACGGTGTCGAGTTGGTGCCGGGTTCCTGCCTTCACGCGGGCAGGCACGTCAGCCTTGCGGGTCAGGGCGTCGACCGTGGTGGCCAATTCTGCGCGCTGTCGTTCGGCGGTGGCGGTCAGGGCGTCGCCGTCCGGCGTCGACTCGTGCGGAGCGGTCATCGGAGGCTCTCCTTCACGGTGTCCACGTCTCGGTGGACGCTGCGACTGGTGTCGACCGGTGTCGGGGGCAACGCCTTTTTCGCCCGTTGCCCGCCGACGGCGGCGACGATGCCGCCCACGGCGATGAGAACGACCGCGACAACGAGGGCGGCGAGCCACGGGTCGAGCACCGTGGCCAGTCCGAGCAAGGCGGCGGCCACGAGCGCGCCCAGCCCGTACAGCACGATCACGAGTCCGGCACCCGACAGTCCCGCACCGACACCGAACCTCGCGCCCTTGTCCTTCATCTCGACGATTCCGTGACGGATCTCGGTCTGGACGAGTGTCTTCACCTGTTCGGTGAGGCGTTCGACGAGTTGCACGGTGGACAGATGGTCGATCTGATGTGCGGCGCCCGGCGGCTCGCCGGTAAGTTCCGAAATTGATCGGGGGTGGTCGGTGTGGGTCATGGTCGTCACTCCTTTCGCGGCCGACGAGGTGGTACCTCGGACAGGGATCGCCGCTTCGTCTCACCTGTGAGCTGAGCCGCGATCTGCGACAGCTGCACTGGCACCGTCTTCCCGGATGGTCCGGTTCGATCCCGGTTGCCCATCGCCCCGGAATCCCAAACTCCGGTCTGCCGCACCGAAGCCGAAACTCCGGTCGCGAGTCATCGCCTCCTCGCGTTCGAACGATTTCGACAACAGCGGGGCAGCGCGGGATGCTATATCTGCGTTTCGCTGAGTGACGTACCCGACGGCCAGTTGAGACTTCCACGACCGAACCGCAGTCGTGTCGGTCCTCGCCGACCCGGATGTTCCTGTGGCACATCACCCACTACCAGCCCGGCGCCGCGGAACAACACGAGCGCACCCCAGACGGCCACGCCCACGCTTACGCTTACGCCAAGGTGAAGGACACAGCGTCCGGACCAGCACCATGTGCACATGCTCCGGCGCTCGGTGAGGTGAAGGACTGCCAGATCGCGTGCCCCGTCCCACCGCCCCGAAACGGCGATGTCCGGTCACGACAAGTCTCCGCAACAGGGCATACCACATCCCACCCGTGATGGCCTCGTCACGCTCGTTGGGCCCCGTCCGAGCGGGCCCGCAGCCAGTGCGTACGGTCCGGGCCGGGCCAGCTGGAGCGCCCCGCAACAGGAACGGGATGTAATCGACCTCCCGCTGACCGGGGCACCGGTCGGCTTCGCGGTCCGCTTCTGCCCCACCACCGTCGAGGACCGCGGTGCAGGCAGCGCAGGACGCGTCATTCCCGGGCTCGCCGAAATGTCCGAGACCGACGACACCCGACGAGCCTCACGCATCCGACGAGGTCGCCAGCGATCGGCGACTTACACCGTTCGGCCTTTTCCGGTGACCGGTTCGGTACAAAATGGGGCGTGGATTCGGAGCAGGTGTTCGGTGGCGGTACGCCACAGCGGGTGGATAGTTTCCGCTTCTACCTGGATGGGCAGCGGTGGGAATGGTCCGACACCGTCGCCCAGATGCACGGCTACCGGCCCAGGGAGGTCACCCCGACCACCGAACTGCTGCTCTCCCACAAACATCCCGAGGACCACCCGTACGTCGCCCGGGTGCTAGAGCGGACGATCAACGACGCCGAACCGTTCAGCAGCAAACACCGCATCATCGACACCACCGGCAAGGTCCGACAGGTGATGGTCGTCGGCGACCGCATGCACGACGACACCCGCGCCGTGATCGGCACGACCGGGTTCTACATCGATATCACCGACTCGCACCGGGAAGACGTCAAGGACTCCGTCGACGAGACGGTCGCCGAAATTGAGCAATCGCGGGCGGTGATCGAACAGGCCAAGGGCGCGCTGATGCTGGTCTACGGCATCCCTGACGACCGCGCGTTCGACATCCTCACCTGGCGCTCCCAGGAAACCAATACCCGGCTCCGCGCGATCGCCGAAAAATCGTGGCCGCCTTCGGTGAGCTCGAACCAGAGGCCGGTCTACGTACCCGCTTCGACCACCTGCTGCTTACCGCACACCACCGGGCCCATCGCCAGAAATAGGCATGAGGCACAGGATCAACCGGCGGCTCCGCACGCTGGGAGCACACCCCCACCGAACCTGGAACACCTCCCGCAGCCGGGGCCCGGCCGGATTACTCTCATCCGACCGGATACCTCTCCCTATGCGGTGGAGATGTCGGGCGGGTCGGGAAGGTCGACGCCGAGAACGAAGTCCAGCCAGGTCAGGGAGTCGGCCAGGATTTCCGCGCGCAGGGTGATGTCGAACTGTTCTGCGGCGGTGAGTGACCGCTGTCCTTCCGCGAGATCCTCGGCGAGGAACGCGGACACCGTCCGCAACACCCAACGTTCGGAAGTCGGCAGTGCATCGCCGTCGATGTACCGTCCGTCCGTGTAGCGGTGGTCGAGGATGAGCGTCTCCCGTGGACCCGCGGCACCGAGACGCGCGATGACCACACCGACAGTGGCATCGATCACCCAGGCAAGCACATCGCCGTACTCCGGCCGCCCCGCTGCCGGGTACGGTTCGGCGCACACCCGGGATATCTCGCACGCAAACCAGGCGGCATCGCGATCACCGATCAGCTGCAGCAGCCGACCCCCGAGAGTCGCGGCCGCCGAGCTGGTGGGGCTACCTGCATTCGATCCCATACCCGCGAGTGCCCGGGCCCGGGCGACACCACACAACCCCGTCCGATCGCCTGGCCGGACACCTCCGGTGCCGCCGCGTGAGAACACACCTGCCCGTGGCCCGAGGTGTCCATGAGGTAGTCGGTCAGGGTTCGGGCCGACATGGGTTCGACGAGGTGCAAACCCTGTGCGAAGTCGCAGCCGAGCTCGCACAGGTAGCGGAGCTGGGCGGTGGTCTTGATGCTTCGGCGACGACGGTGACCTCGAAGGCGAGGCGATGATCGCGGTGACGATCACCGTCATCCACGTCTCGGACAGGTCGGCGATGGAGGTGCGGGCGATCTTGAAGGACTCGAAGGCAACAGGGACATCCCAATCGACACCGGGATCGTCGCGCCGGCACGGAAGTGTCGGAACTCGCTGCACCCGCGCCATACCCCATCGGCGGTCAGCAGGCCATATCGAACCGGCTTCATGCGATGCTGCACTACCGATCTATCGGGCGGTCGTGACCGGATGCCGAGGAGGGGGCGCACACGGTTGTGGGTTACCGCCGACGGGTACGCGGACAACAGGACATTCCGAGCCGGCAAGGGGCGTGAGGGGCAATGGCCGCCAGACCACGAAGAAGCGCCGTGCTTCCGCGGACGTTGCCGCTGACGGCGGCGATCACCGCGGCCACCGCCCTGGTCGGGTCGGCCGCCAGCGGGCGGCCGACTGACTCCTCCTGGTTCGCCCGGCTGCGTAAACCCGCCCTTCAGCCTCCGCCGGTGGTGTTCCCGATCGTCTGGACCGCCCTCTACACCGACATCGCCGTCTGTTCGGCGACCACCGCCGATCGGCTCGCCGACAACGTCGGCCCGACCGCCAGACGCAATTACCTGCGCGCGCTGACCGCCAATCTGGTGATCAACGCGAGCTGGAGTTGGGTGTTCTTCCGCGCGCACCGGCTCGCCGCGGCACCGCTGGTCGCCGGCCTGCTGGCGGTCAGCAGCGCGGATTTGGTGCGGCGCACCGCGGAGGTCGATCGGTCCGTGGCCGCGGCGTTGCTTCCGTACCCGGTGTGGTGCACGTTCGCCACCGTGCTCTCCACCGAGATCTGGCGGCGCAACCGCGGATGACCAACCGGCCGCTTCATCCTCGACCAGGACGCGACTATCCGCTGTGGCGTCCGCTGTAGGCGCACAACGCGCCCCATGCCGCGGCGAAACCAGCGACCTTGGCTTTGGTGGCGGTATCGGGAAGGGCGAGACCGAAGACCACGGCATCGCCGAGATCGGCGGCGACCCGGACGGCGAGGGCGCCTCGCAGCGCCGCCCCCTGCGGCGCCAGAGCCAAAAGGAGTCCACTGGCCGCATCGCGGATCCCGACTGCCCGAATCATCGTCGCGACCGCGGATGGGACACCGCCGTCGGTGCGGGTGAGTTTGCAGGGCTTTGCGAGCAATCGGGGTGACACGATGATCGCGGTACTGTACGCGGCGGTCAGGACACCGAGGACGCGCGGAAGGACAGGCGCGGCGGGAGACGAGGGCATGGTGACCGTGTACCCGGATCGGTTCGCCGGACACGACCTACTTCGGTCAGGCCGGGCGCACTGCCGTCCCGTCCTTCGAACGGGTCAGGGGGTGGGCCGGTCGACCTCGCCACGCCATCCACCGGTCTCGTGTCCGCGGTGTTCGATGAACTCCTTGAACTTCTTCATGTCGGCCTTGACCCGGTGACCGAGCACGCCCAGCTTGTCGGCAGCGTTCTCCACGAATCCGTCCGGGTCGACATCCATCTGGGCGGTCACCCGAGTCTTGTCGTCGTCGAGTCGGTGGAAGGTGATGACCCCGGCGTGGTTGGGGCCGGAGTCGGAATTCCAGGCCACTCGTTCGTCCGGGTGCTGCTCGGTGATGGTGGCGTCGAACTCGCGGACCTGCCCCGCCACATCGATCACCCAGTGCACGTGCGTGTCGTCGAGTTGACGGATCTCCCGAACCCCCTCCATGAACTGCGGAAAGGATTCGAATTGCGTCCACTGGTCGTACACGACCCGGATCGGGACATCGACGTCGATGGCTTCGGTGATTGTGCTCATGACAACCCGCTTACCCGACACCCTCGGTTCCGACACACCGATCCTCGAACATCTGCCAGCCAGCCGGACGAGCACCGAATTTCTCGTCGCGACACAGAGCGGCTCCCCGAGCCAGCGCTGGCTCGCGGAGCCGCGCCCAGCCGCCGTGCAGGGCGAACTGGGCTGAATCAGCGATTACCCCTCCCACCTGCGTTGTACGCATCTGCATCAGAGCCGGCGCCGGTGAGCCGGGAAGGCGGAAACCCGCCATGGCTGATTCGATCGCGACGACCGTTCGCAGAACCGTCGCCCGCAAACACCCTCCGGTCAGCCGGCCGGGTCCTTGACAGGTCTGGCGCAGGCGGCGGTTGCCGTTCTCCATGAGGGGTATTCGGGTCGACATGAGTAGCCCCCGTGGACTGAAGGTCGTCGTGATCGGCGCGACCGGCAATGTGGGAACCAGTGTCGTCGACGCCCTCGCCCGCGAATCGGCCGTCGCCGAGATCGTCGGCGTCGCACGCCGACCGAGCAACCCGAACCCGGCACAGGCAACGTTTCTCACCGCGGACGCGGCTCACGACGACATGAACGAGATTGTGCGCGGCGCGGACGTCGTGGTCCATCTCGCGTGGTTGTTCCAGCCCACGCATCGGCCCCAGGTCACGTGGACCAACAATGTTCTCGGTGCGATCCGGGTCTTCGAGGCGGTGGCGGACGAGTCGGTTCCGGCCCTCGCTTACGCGTCCTCGGTGGCCGCGTACTCCCCCGGTCCCTCGGGCGCGACGGTCGACGAGAGTTGGCCGACCCACGGCTGGCCCACAGCGGCCTATCCCCGGGAGAAGGCGTACCTCGAGCGATGGCTCGACGCGTACGAAACCCGGCATCCGAGCGTCCGCGTGGTACGAATGCGCCCCGGATTCATCTTCAAACGCGAATCGGCGACCTCGCAACGGCGACTGTTCCTCGGGCCGCTGCTTCCCCGCCGTCTCGTCCACCCGGACCGTATTCCGCTGGCGCCCCTCGTCGACGACCTGCGGGTGCAGGTGCTCCACACCGAGGACGCCGCCGCCGCGTACGCGGCAGCGGTGGTGAAGCCGGTGCGCGGGGCGTTCAATCTGGCTGCCTCGCCGCCCGTGGACGGTGCGTTCCTCGCACAGACCTTCGGTGCCCGCGGTGTGCGAGTCGCGCCCGCGATCGTCCGCTCCGCCGTGGCGGCGGGCTGGCACCTGCACGCCATTCCCGCCTCGCCGGGGCTGTTCGAGACAGTGCTGCAGCTTCCGTTGATGAACTGCGCCCGAGCCCGTGCCGAATTGGACTGGATACCTCGACATGCGCCGGACGAGGTTCTCCGCGAGTTCTTGCTCGGACTTCACGACGGGGCCGGGCTTCCCACACCGCCGCTGATCTCGGACACCTTCGCGAACAGGGTGCGGGAGTTCGCGACCGGGGTGGGCCAGCGAGCGTGAACCCGCCCCTTCTCGGGGCTCTGAATCACGCGGAGGTCTACCGCACCGGTGTTCTATCAGGGATGGTTCATCGATCGATTTCGGCACAGTCCGACTCGTGCCCACCGAGGTCCCCGGCAGTCCGGTGCCGAGTCCTTTTTCACCCGACCAGAGGCCGGTATGCGCGGAGTCGGAGCAGCATCCGCACATACCCTGCTTCCGCCGCCGTGGTAACAGCATCGAGTGTGGCGAGTTCGGCCGGTTCTGCAGTTCCGATGTCGAGCTGCATCTGGTCGGCAATCCAGTGCCGAATCGAATCGTGAGTAGTCATACGATCACCGCCTCCAGGTGGGATACCCCACCAGTGCTGTGTGCATTCAAACCCCCAGTTGCACCGGCCGCCTCGACAGCATCACCCTGCAGTGATTCGTATGGGACTTCTCGCTGCCGCTGGGTGTGGCGTTGCTGTTCGCCGCGATGAGTCGATCGCATGACGACCACGAACGACGACCACGATCCCGACCTCATCCGCCGTGACTGTGGAGGTTTCATCCGGTGCCGGTCGAGCACCGCCCTGTCGGAAGCGGTCGACGGTCACCGATAGCGGATCCGCGGAACCACTCGCCTATTCGCGCCGAGGTTAGTGCCGCATCCTCGCCGCTGGTGTGGTGTCGGCTTCGAGCAGACCCTGCCGCCCGAGGGGCCTCTGCGCCGGTCGTCCCGGTCGGTCGCATCCGGAACTGTCGCATCAGGGCCGGTGAGGTGGTGGGATACGGTGACAACCACGCTCAACGGTGTGTGAGGAGGGTGGGTTCCGATGGAGCTGACCGCGGTTCCCGAACCGGTCAATCCGGCGACGGTGTTCGCGTCGCTGGCGGAGATCGTCTACAACAGGACCAGCGACGCCGAGGTGTACGGGGCGATCTGTGTGGCGGCGACGCTGCTGGTGCCCGGCTGCGACCACGCCAGTGTGATGCTCCGCCACGACGGCAGCTATGTCACGGTCGCTGCCAGCAGCGACGTCGCTCGCCGGGTCGATCACCTCGAACGCGTCGTCGGGCAGGGCCCCTGTGTCGATGCCATCGAGGACGAGGCCGCCCAGCTCGACCCGGACTTGGCCGCCGCCCCGACCTGGCCGACGTTGGCGGCGCGGGTGCTCGCCGAGACCCCGGTCCGCGGAACGATGGGGTTCCGGCTGCTGGTCGACGACCGCAAGGTCGGCGCGTTGAATCTGTTCACCGACACCGCGGGGATCTTCACCGACCCCGTCGCCGAGCAGGCGGTGCTGTTGGCGGCGTTCGCCGCGGTCACGGTGTCCGCGATCAGTAGCGGCGCCGAGGCCACCACCCTGCGGGCAGGTCTGGCCGGCAACCGGGAGATCGGCAAGGCCATCGGGTTGCTGATGGCCTTGCACAATATTTCCGAGGACGCCGCCTTCGACCTGCTGCGCCGCACCTCCCAGCAGATGAACATCAAGATCGCCGACCTCGCCCGCCGGGTGATCGACCAACATCGCGGCACGTCTGACCCGTGACCATCAGGGTGTGGGCTGCCGGCGCCGATGCCCACCTCGTTGACCGGTTCGTTCGCGTGCTGGCACTGGCCGAAATGGTGAACGTCTCTGCGGTGTCGATCGAATAGCGTTGCAGCAACATGTCTTTGGCCTGCTCGATCACATGAGGCGACGGAGTGACCGGTGACCGGTGTCCCCGCGGTCCCCTCACGCTGTGTCGGCGGTGTTGTGGATGAGCATGGCCAGGACGTCCGCAAGCGCCCCGTCCTGCAGGACGCGTCGTTGCCGGGCGGCACCGTTACCGGTGGCGAGGATCCGCAGAACCTCCGCCCGTGCCGGGATAGTCGCCCGCGGCCTCGAGGACGGGACGGATGTGGTCGAGCAGCCGGAGGATCGGTTCGGTCGGCCGGAACAAGGCACCCGGACGTGGGGTCGATACCGTGGCCGGTGATCCCGTTGCGGGCCGCGCGCCAGTACGCCGAGCGCAGCCGGTGCGGGTCCACTCGTGGCGCCGCCCGCCCGCCCCGTATCGCCTGCAGCGCGGCCGCGACCAGTGCCCGTACCAGGACGGCCAGCAGCACGGTTTCCTCCACTGTCGCCGGTACATCGGCCACCCGGACCTCCACGGTGGGCAGGTGCGCCGACACGCGCACGTCCCAGTAGATCATCGCCGGATCGAGTATCACCTCGTGCTCGAGCATTTCCGCCACTTCGGCGTCGTAGTGTCCCGCGGAGTCGAAGTACGGTGGCGGTCCGGCGCCCGGCCAGCGCGCCCACAGCATGTGCCGCCAGCTGGCGTATCCGGTATCGCGGCCCCCGATGATCGGGGAGTTCGCGGTCCGTGCCAGCAACGCCGGCAGCCAGGGACGCAGGTGGTTGCTGACCTGGACCGCCACCTCCCGATCGGGGATTCCGATGTGCACGTGGGCCCCGCAGATGACCTGCTCACCCAGCTGCCCGTAGTGGTCGGCGAGGCGTAGGTAGCGCGGCAGATCGGTGATCGATCGGGGTGGACGACCGAACGGAGGAACCCCGACCGCCAGCAGGGCGGCGCCGGACCGGGCCGCCGCGGCGGCCGTCAGCGCCCGTGCCGCCGCACCTCGGCCCGCAGATCCGCCAACTGGGTACAGACCGGTGTGGCCGTTTCGATCTGACACCGCGACAACTCGAGCTGCAGGTCGATGCCCAGCGCCTGTCCTGCGGCCGCGACGACAGAATTGCCGAGAAATGGGGCCCCGGAGTCGGGGTCGACGAGCACGAACTCCTCCTCGATCCCCATCGTCAGGCGCACCTCGGGCTCACCGATTCCGGTGAGATCGCCGGGATCCGCCGATGGTGTGATTGTCATCGCCCGCTCCTTCTGCCACCAACTGGCATCTTCTGCCGAGGGCGGGGGTTCCATCGGCCGGTGACCTTCGGAAGCTGCACGCGGCCGGGGACTCGCACGCGGTCCCGGCTCTGCACTCCGCGCTCGACGACCTCTTCCCGGACGGCAAGCCGGGCCGGTTTGCCGTCGCCCGCTTCGGGTTCTAGCGGGTGTAGGGGCTGGTCGCCGTCGTCGTGACCGGTGGCCCGATCTTGGTGGCGAGCAGACCGAGCGCGATCATCGCGACACCGAGGGCGAAGTGCAGCCAGTTGTCGGCGGTGTTGACCGGCACGAAGTTCGCGGCACTGTCCAGGTCGATGACGAGCCCGTAGACCCACAGCACCAGGTAGACGAGGCCGCCCACGATCAGGAACGCCTTCGCCGCACCCGCGGTGCGGGCCGCGGCGATACCGATGACACCGAACAGCAGATGCACGAGGTTGTGCAGGATGGAGACGTTGAAGATCCCGAGCAGTTGGGCGTCGGAATGGTGTCCGGCGAAGGTGAGGGTGTCGTAGCCGGTGGTGATGCCGGGGATGAACCCGAGAATCCCGACGAGCAGGAACACCGCGCCCACGAGAAGAGCGGCCCATTGCACCGGGGTGCGGGTTCTCGAATGCGCGATAGAGGATCCTGTCATGGCGTGCTCACCTGCTTTCTTGTACAAGGTTCGGTGGATCGAGCACCGCAGGGAACCGGCGCCGATCGTCGGTGCCCGTCGATTGCGTGTGCTGCCGTCTCCGGGTACCCCCTCACCTGAACCCGAACCCGCTCGTGGGTTTTCGGCGTTTACCCTCACGGGTATTCCCCTTTTCGGCCTCAGTCGACCAGGAAGGGCACACCGGTGATGATCCGCGTGGGTAGCGGGGCGTGGGAAGTTCGCTGCGACCGATGCGATCATCTGTATCGCACCGGAATCGAGGACCGGGGCGCCGCCACCGGGGCGGCACAGATCAATGGCTGGGCTGTCAACAACCTCACCCTGTGCCCGGGCTGTGCCACCACCGCAGGCGCGCACTACTGAGCGGCAGAACACGCTTGCCTCGGACGTCCCTCACCCCTCCTGCTTCGTTTCGGCCGTGACCTCCCTTTCCGTCGGCGGGGCCGTCCGGCGGCGGGTGAAGATTGTGGTCGGTCGTGGCTGGGTAACTCGGTACAGACGTCGTCGGCGCACCCCGGGACGCGGTGACGGCCAGGCTCCTCCGGTTCAGCCAGTAGCCGGCGGGGCCGCCGCACCACCGGACCTCCCTCGGCGCGTTCGAGTCGACGTCCACCGCTTTACCGCACGGGAAAACTACAGTCCGACAGAGCGCACCAAAGACGTTGCGTGGGAGAGACGGTGGAGGACAGATGCTCAATGTCGTGTTGTTGGTGATCGTGCTCGCAACAAGCCTGGCGGGGGTCTCCGCACTGCACCGTATCGGTCGCCACACCGCCCCGGACCCGGAGCGGGGTGCACCGCGTGGGTAGCTGCGAGGAGCAGGCGGAACGGATCTCGGCGACCGCACGCGCCGGGCGACTCACCATTGCCACCGCGGAATCGTTGACCGGCGGACGAATCTCCACCGTGCTCGGTGCCGCATCCGCCTCGTCCGAGTGGTATCGGGGCAGCATCGTCGCCTACGCCAGTTCCGTGAAACACGGACTATTGCAGGTCCCCGACGGCCCGGTGGTCAGCGAACCCAGTGCCCGCGCGATGGCGACCACGGTGGCCGAACTGCTCGGCGCGGACCTTGCGGTGGCGGTCACCGGAGTCGGTGGACCGGGGCCGCAGGACGGACAACCACCGGGCACGGTGTGGTTCGGGATCTTCACCGGCGGCGACACGCGCACCGAACTACGGCACTTCGACGGTGAGCCCGGCGAGGTGGTGGAGGCGACCACCGCCCATGCCCTGTTTTTGCTCGACGACGCACTCCGTCGAGTGACGCAGGCGCTCACATGATGTCGACCCAACAAGCGTGAGGAGCGCCTGATGCTGCTACGGATCCCGGGGGTGTATCCCCCACAGGACGATACGTGGCTGCTCGCCGGTACCCTGGTCGAACACCCTCTGACTCCGCTGACGCGGGTCCTCGACATCTGCACCGGCACCGGAGCGCTCGCCCTGCGAGCCGCCCAGCTCGGGGCGAGTTGTGTCACCGCGGTCGACATCTCCCGCCGCGCCGTGCTGACCGCACGACTCAACGCGCGGATCCACCGGCACACGATTCGGGTGCTGCAGGGCAACCTCACCGCCCCCGTCCGCGACGAAGACTTCGACCTGGTGATCTCCAACCCGCCCTACGTCCCCGCCCAGGATGACCGGCTTCCCGACACCGGCATGGCGCAGGCCTGGGACGCCGGCACCGACGGGCGAGCGCTGCTCGACCGGATCTGCGCCCAGGTCCCGGACGTCCTCGCACCCGGGGGAACACTGCTGCTCGCCCAGTCGGCACTGAGCGGGGCCGACAAGACTCAGGTCATGCTCGAGGAGCAGGGCTTACAGGTCGACGTCATCGCTCGGCAGGATATTCCCTTCGGACCCGTCCTGACCGCACGCCGGCACATGCTCACCGCCCGCGGAATCATCACCGCCGATCAGCGCACCGAAGAGATGGTGGTGATCCGCGGCCGACAACACCCCTGAACGCTGCACCGCGGGAATGCGATTCGAGCTGCACGCGTTCGACGACCCATCCCGGCTACTAGAGCCAGTTTCTCGACGAAGTGATCGGGGGACTCTGTGCTCAGCGGTGTCGGCCTGACACGCCGACGACCGTAGTACCGGAAGGCAATGCATGTGACCGTCCCCCCGCTCCTCTTTCTGCCCGGCCGCCCCGTGGGAGTCGCTGTGCTCCCTCCCGGGAACGAGGTCACCAGGTCGTTCGTCGGTCCCGAAGCGTGCTGGTCTCGGTCCCGATGACCGCGGTGCCGACCGGCTCATCGCTCCCCGAGCTGCATTTCCGCGCCCGACTCGAGGTGGCACAGCATCTGGTGATGCAGGCCCGCCACTGCAACGAAGATCAGGCGTTCGACGAACTCCTCGACGTCGCGACCCGGCACCATCTCGCTTTCCCGCATTTCGTCGAAGCGTTCAGCGAAATCCCTGCCCACGGAACTTGGTCATCACCGACCAACGACCGCTTCGACGCGCGGGCCGTCGCCATCGAGCACTGGCATCGGCTGTTCCGAGCCGACCCGGACGCAGGACGCAGCGCCTCATGACCCGCCACCGCGCCTCGTCCGGCACGGCGAGATCACCATCCTGATGGACCGGAACTTCCCGCACCGGGGGCAACGCGCCAGGATGTGAACGTTTGAGTGAATCTCATTCATACGCAGACAGATTGAAGCCAAATGCCACATCCACGAGCGGAACGATACGCCGCCGTCATCGAGTACAGTGCGTGACCTCACCGAAGCACATGCGGCCAGAAAGTTCTGGACATGTTCGGCTACGGGTGCGCGCGCGGCTCAGTGGCCTGTCGATGTGCGTGATGTTCGGCGATCAAGGTCAGGCGGCGTAAACATTCGCGGTTGCGTGGATAGACGAAAGTGTCGTGCACCTTTCGTGGTATTCGGTTGAACGGGGGGTGGGCGACCATCTCGGACATCTCGAGGTGGCAACCGGTGCCGCGCGGTTCGAGGAGCACCGTCACCTCCGCCTGGCTCGCCGGTAACGCGCGGGCCAGCAACCGCAGTTCCCGTTCCGCAACGGCCGAGAGGACCTCGGTGTTGTCGTTGAGCAGCGCAGGCCACAGCCCCACCGAGTGGTGGAGGCGACTGCCCACCGCCGGCCAGTCTTCGTCGACGGCCCGCATCCGCGCCGCCCCGACCACCCATACCGGGTACATCCACCCGTCGGACAGCACCGACCACACCCTGGCTGCGGACGCCGTCGTGTCGCACTGAGCTCTGATGTCGATCACTCCTTCGGGAGGAACCTTCTTCCGCGCGTACCCGCCAGCGAGGCTCCACAATCATCGTCCCCGGGCCTGTCCGTGCTTGCACGCCAGTGCGGCGGTCATCCCGTCGAGGGTGCGCTGCCGGCATGCTCTGCTGCCGCGCGGTCCGTTCTCCTCCCGCACCCTCCGCGCCGCCCCGGTCGAAGCCGTGACAATGGGCCCAGATCGGCCTCGAATCTGTCGTCACTACCCTGGACTTGGCCCAGCCCCGCAGCTGGGCACGTCGTCCTTGTGCGCGGTTTGTGACGTCACGCGGTCAGGTCCGGGGGATCGGGGCGTCGGCGTCGAGGAGGAAGTCGAGCCAGATCAGGGCGTCGGCGAGCAAGGTGGCCCGCTGCACGGGGTCCGGGTGCCGTCCGGCCGCTTCGAGCCGCTTCCGACGTGCCTCGGGGTCGTCGGCCAGGAACAACCCGGCGGTCCGCAGCACCCACCCAGTCCCGGGATTGGGGTAGGTGGGCGGGGTCGACCTCGTCGCCGTTCCTGCGGTGTATGGCCAGGGCGAACTCCTGTCCCGGCGGCGCGGTCCCGAGACGGGCCACGACCACGTCGGTGATGGCCGGGATGACCCATGCCAGTACCTGCTCGTAGTCCGGGTATCGGGAGCCGGGATGCGGGTTGCAGGCCATCGCCGAACGCATGCGAGAGTGTGGCCGTGTCGCGGTCCACCAGCGTCATCAATCGTCCACCGATGACTGCTGCGTCGAACGGCTGCTCCGATTCCGATGCCATGGGTATCGAGTGCCCCGCCGTGCTGACATGCACACCGCGGGCTGTGGGCCCAGGGGCGGCGTCGCCTGCATCGCGAAAACCCCGCCCACCGCGGGAGTCATCGCGAGGAGCCGGCTTCGCGATCGATCACGTGCACCGCGACCTCGTCGAGTTAGGAGGTTGGTGTGCTGGGACTGTGCGCTCGACGATTCACACCCGATCCCCGGGCCTCTGCTGTCCCCCTTATGAACCGTGCCGCGTCCATCAGCTCCACCGAGTCCTCACCCCACTCCCGTTTGAGCTCGGAGACCGTGACGTCGCGTCCTTGGTAACGCACCAGGAAGTCATGCACCCCGTGTCCGTGCACCGCCCCGGGGCGAACGTACTTCGCGACCACGACCGTCTCGACGACCACACCGCTCGAACGCCGGATACGGAACAGCCCGGGCGTGCCCACCGGGACGCATGCGAATGGGCCCACTCCCGCCATTTTCCCTCCCTCTGTCGGCCGGGCGAGAGTACCGGACCCCGCCGGCGGCATCCGTCCATGGCTGGCGTGTGTTCACCGGGTCGGCGAGCCGGCCGCGCCGCGGTGCCCGCGGCCGGTGACGGCGTCGCGCATCCGATCGAGCAGCCCGGTGATCGGGCCCGGGTTCTTCTCTCCAGGCCCGGTGTGGGAAGCGGAGGGGTGCGGGCGGGTCGGCGCGAGCTTCTTGGCCGCTTCCACCTTGGTGCCCAGCTCGACGAGTTCCTCGGAGCTGAAAATTCGGCGTAGGTCCGCAAACATCCGCCCCTCGTCGTCGGCGACATGCTCCCGGATCTGCCGCATCAAGGTGGCGAGTTCGGTGTCGAACTGCGGTGTTCCTGCGGCCAGTTTTTCGAGCCGTTTCATCGTGTCCTCGGCCTCGGCGTGTGCATCCAGCCCCCGTTGCGCCTCGGCGTCACCGATCTTGCTTCGCACCGCCGGATACACCTCGGCTTCCTCGGTCACCAGATGCTGGACCCACTCGATGGTGACCTGGTCCACTACGTCCTGGCGGCGGGCCCGATCATCGGAGCCGGTGAGGGATTCGAGTTCGGCGAACATCCGTTCCACCTCGCGATGATCCTGCGTCAGGATCTCGATGACATCACGCTGCTGATCGGCCATAATCTTCTTCTCCACCGCCGAGAACGGGTAACTCTGACGCACGAGATGCGCTTCATGCAGCGAGTACCCCCGGCCAAGTCCGCGAACCGGACAAGGCTCGGGCTGAGCGGGACCCGGGGGTGCGGGGCGAGGACGTCGTGCGGGTGGGTCAGGGCCGTCGATGATTGACGGGCGGTGTGTCTTCTTCGTCGGCGCCGGTGCGGTGGGTGCTCAGATGGTTCCGTGGTCGGTGCGGGCCCATTGCCGCCGGTAAGGGTCGTAGCGGATCAGTCCGCGGTCGGCGAAGGAGTTCAGCCAGCCGTGCATCGGCCACCAGCCCCAACGGCGGTGGAAGGTGGCGGCGTTGGCGAAAATCTCGTCGAGGTGCTCGACCGGCGGGTCGGACACCGGACGGTGCTGGTGGAAGGCGTGGGCGCCGCCGACCCAGCGCAGCCCGATGTTGTGTGGTGCGGCAAGCTGCGCGAAATCGGTGTCCTCGCCGCCGTAGCCGCGGACGCCGCCGTGTCGCACCGCGCTCTGATAGGCGATCACTTCCCTCACCCGATGGTGGACGGAACCTGCTTGGGCACGCACCGCCCTCACCACGCCGGTCACCGGGTTTCGGCTTCCCCGGGGACGGGCAAACGCGGTGCATGACTTCGTTGTGGCGTGACCGCGCGTTCGCATCTTCCTCCCTTCCCCACGCCGCGGCCACGACGGCGGCGTCCGGGGATGAATATGACACCGTGGTGGTGGGCGCGGGACTGACCGGGCTCACGACCGGGTTGCTTCTCGCCCGCGCCGGACAGCGAGTCGCCGTCGTCGAAGCGCGCACCGCCGGCGCTGTCACCACCGGAAATACAACCGGCAAGGTCAGCCTGCTGCAGGGCACCCGAATGAGCCAGATCGCGCGCAGGCACTCGCCGGGCGTTCTCCGGTCCTACGTCGAGGGGAACCTCGAGGGGCAGCAGTGGCTGCTCCGGTACTGCACCGAACGGAACGTGCCGTTCGAGGCCGAACCGGCGATCACCTACGCCCAGCAGCCCTCGGCCACCGACAGCGTGCGCGCCGAGTACGACGCATGCCGGGCGGCCGGGCTCGGCGTCCACTTCGTGCCCGACATCGACCTTCCGGTGCCCTGCTCGGGTGCCGTCGTTCTCGACGGGCAGGCCCAGCTCGACCCAATGCCCGTGCTGGTCGCCCTGGCACGCGACCTGGCATCGCACGGCGGTGTCCTGGTCGAGCATCGCCGGGTCACGCAGGTGCGCAGCGCAGGACGGGCACGCTACCGGTTGGTGACCGAGCACGGCGATCTCACCTCCGGCCGGGTGGTGCTCGCCACCGGAATCCCGATCCTCGACCGGGGCGGATTCTTCGCGCGGCTGGTCCCGGAACGCTCCTACGCTCTGGCCTTCGCGATGCCGGACGGGGCACCGGGCGGCATGTACCTGTCGGCGGACTCCCCGACCCGGTCCCTGCGACCGGCCGACGACAGACAGCTCCTCCTCGTCGGGGGCAACAGTCACGTCGTGGGCCGCTCACCCTCGCCGCAGCAGGCCCTCGACGACCTCGTCGACTGGACCCGCCGGCACTTCCCCGGCGCCGAACCGACCCACCGCTGGTCCGCCCAGGACTACACGTCCCTCGACGCACTGCCCTACGTCGGACCGCTCGTGCCCGGCCGGGCCGGGATCCTCGTCGCCACCGGCTACGGGAAATGGGGCCTGACCAACGGCGTCGCCGCCGCGCTCGCCCTCACCGACCGCATCCTGCACGGGCACCTGCGGTGGGCCGACGCGTTCACCAGCTGGTCCCCCACCCAGCTGTTCGACCTTCCCTCGGCGGTCAAGACCAACGGGGAGGTCGCCTTTCAGCTGGCCACCGGCTGGACGAAGGCAATCCTGCACGGCGGCAGGGGAAACGGTGCCCGCCCCGCCGAGACCGACTCGGGAACCGTCGTACGCGACGGCGTGCGCCCGGTCGGCGTCTGCACGGTCAACGGACGAACGATCAGGGTCGGCGCGGTGTGCCCACACCTGGGCGGAGTGCTGCGGTGGAACGACGCCGAAAAGTCGTGGGACTGCCCCCTGCACGGATCCCGCTTCGACGCGGACGGCACCGTCCTGGAAGGTCCGGCGACCCACGACCTGCCGCGCCTCGACACCTCGCCGCAGCCCACCCTATGCCCCATCGACGACGAACGGAGACCGTGATCGTGCGGTCCCGATGCCACGTGTTCCCGCCGGACCCGGATCTCGCCGAGACCGGTGACGTCGCAGTCCCCCCGAGCGCGCTCGACGGCGACGGCGCAGCACTCCGGAATGGTGGGTAACGATGAGAATCGCAGTGTTCGGTGCCGGATACCTCGGTGCGACTCATGCCGCGTGTCTGGCCGAGCTCGGGCACGAGGTGCTGGCAGTCGACGTCGACCCGGCGAAGCTGGCGACACTCGACGCCGGGGAGGTGCCGTTCTACGAACCCGGACTCGCGGACGTGCTCCGCCGCCACGTCGCGGCAGGTCGGTTGCGCTTCACCTCCTCGTACGAGCAGGCCGCCGCGTTCACCGGTGTGTATTTCCTGTGCGTCGGCACCCCGCAGAAGAAGGGCGAGTTCGCCGCCGACCTCCGGTCCGTGGACACGGTCATCGACACTCTCGCGCCCCTGGTCACCGGTCCCGCGGTGATCTTCGGCAAGTCCACCGTGCCGGTGGGGACCGCGCAGCGGCTCGGCGCCCGCGCCCGAGAGCTGTCACCGGCCGGGACCGAACTGGAGGTGGCGTGGAACCCGGAGTTCCTGCGGGAGGGATTCGCCGTCCAGGACACCCTGCACCCGGACCGGCTGGTGCTCGGGATCGACCGCCACCGACCCGGCCGGGCAGAAGCGGTGGCACGCGAGGTGTACGCGCAACTGCTGGCCCAGGACGTCCCCTTCCTGATCACCGATCTGGCCACCGCCGAGCTGGTGAAGACGGCCGCCAACGCCTTCCTCGCCACCAAAGTCTCGTTCATCAACGCGATCTCCGAGGTGTGCGAGGCCGCCGGCGCCGACGTCACCGTGCTCGCCGACGCGCTCGGGTACGACGCCCGCATCGGCCGCCGCTTCCTCGACGCCGGAATCGGGTTCGGCGGCGGGTGCCTGCCGAAGGACATCAGGGCGTTCATGGCCCGGGCCGGCGAACTCGGCGCCGACCAGGCACTCACCTTCCTCCGGGAGGTCGACACCATCAACATGCGGCGCCGCACCCGGATGGTCGAACTCGTCCGGCACACCTGCGGCTCGCTCCTCGGTGTGCGGGTCGCGGTCCTGGGTGCAGCGTTCAAGCCGGACTCCGACGACGTCCGGGATTCGCCCGCACTGAATATTGCCGGACAGATTCAGCTGCAGGGCGCGTCCGTGAACGTCTACGACCCGAAGGCGATGACCAACTCGCGCGCACTGTTCCCGACGCTCGGCTACGCACCGACCGCTGCGGACGCGTGCCAGGGCGCCGACGTGGTCCTGGTGCTCACCGAGTGGTCGGAGTTCCGCAAACTGCAACCGGCCGACCTGGATGCGCTCGTACGCAACAAGGTGCTGATCGACGGCCGCAATTGCCTCCACCCCCCGCAGTGGCGCGATGCGGGATGGACCTATCACGGACTCGGACGACCATGACACGCTCCCGTGCCCCGGATCGTGTACGAGCACGAACTACAGTTGCAGCTAGACACTCGCGGCCGGAGTACCTACGGGGACCGGTCGGCGCGGCCGCGCCGACTTCCCCGATACGCCCCGACCCGAACCGCTGCGAGCCATCCGGGCCGCAGCACCAACTGCGGTGGACAGTTCAGTACCGGGTCGAAGGTCGGGTGCTCGTCGTCGGGCAGTTCCTGCACCTGCGTCAACGTCACCTGCCCGGCCGGGACGGGGGAACCGGTCAACGACACCAGCTCGATCCTGAACCTCAGTGGCACGCCCCGGATCGCGTCGCGTAGCGCATCGCGCGTGGGCGACGCCGGGTGCGTGCCGATCGGGACGGCCAGGACCCATCTGGTGTCCGCACCGTTCGACGAATAGGGCATCAGGCTGCTGTAGCGGGCGCTGTTCCAGCCCCGAGCGGGAAGGGGCAGGATCCGGGTCACCGCCGAGGTGCCGGAGCTGGCGAGCAGCAGATCCCACTCGGTGCCGACCGGATCAAGCGGAATCTTCAGGGCAAGTCCGAGCACGTCCGGCACACCGGTCGGTGTCCCCACTCCGCCGGACAGCCTCGCCATCACCGGGGTGGGGGTCCCCGACTCCAGCGGCCACCACCGGCCGTGCAACTCGATGTGGCCGGTGGCGACCAGGCCACGTGGATGGAAGACCCGGGCGCCGCCGCGCAACACGGCGGCGACCCGAAACGGCTCCCCCACCAGCACCATCCGCACCGCCTTTCGGGCCTGCTCTGCCACATCCCCCGATCGCGTACCCTTCCCTCGGTCCGCCTACTCGATCCCCTACTTCAGGACGGCGTCGACCGTCTTCTTCAGCGCCGACGGCTGGGCGGGCGTGGTCGGCGCCTTCTCCTTCAGTTCCAGCAACCCTTTACCGATTTCCTGAAGTTTCTTCCGCCCCAACTCTTCTCGCACCTTGGGGAACCACTCCTGCTCCTCCTCGTCGATGTGGTGTTCGACGTTCTCGATCAGCACGGTGGTCTTCGCATCGAACCGCTCGTCGTCCGGTGTCATCGCTGCCAGTTCGACGACCAGCACATCGGCGACGTGGTGTTCTTCGTAGGATTCGAGGATGTCGTCCTCGAGGTCCGGGGCCAGCTCCCGGACCTTCGGGTACATGCCTTCGTTCTCGATGTAGGTGTGCACCGTCAGGGCCTCGATGATCTGATTCACGATGCGGCCCTTCTCCGCCTCCGCACCCGATCCGGCACCGCGGAAATCGCGGAACAGTTTCCGGATCTGTTTGTGGTCGTTCTTCAGCAGCACGATCGCATCGGTCGACATGACTACCTCACATAGGTCGGGTGACGTGCATCGCCGGTTACAGTGCACACGGCAGTGTCGTCCTACCGAGTTACCCCACTCGCCAGCATTGTTAACGGGGTGTGTCGAATCTGGAGAACGCACGCCCGCCGGTGCTGGGTACTGCTATCGAAATTCTGCGCGTGACCAGAACCGGTTTCGTCCGAGCCCAGCCGCGGTTGCTCGGTACGCGGCCTCGAGGGTCTCTGGGATTCGTCGCTCACGGGGTGGGGTAATCGCAGACGACCGGGGGCACAGGTGCGCAGAATTCGGCTTGACGGGTGCAAAGGAGTGAGTTCGTGGCAGAACAGCCAGGACCCGATGGGCAGAGCCGCGGAGATCGTGCACAGGTGAGAGTGGACGGTACCCACCCCATTCCTCTGGTCGAACCCGGGCCCGAGAGTCACTCCACCCGTGTCGTGCACTTGCATACCGCTGGTTTTCGGACGGATCGACTCGTCAATTTCTCAGGCGCCTTCGACGGCATCGGACATTCGAACACCACATTGCTCGCCGTGAAGGTGAACGGATGATCCGGGTCGCGTCGGTGCCGGGATCGCACGTCTATGTTCGACATCTCGCCGATCCGGAACACCGCGATCAGGTGGTGCGGCTGCATGACCCGGTCCCGGCGGATGGGCGAAAGGTTCCGGGAGGGTGGTGGCCGCCTTTGATGCTCGATCCGATGTGGATCAGACGGCACCACACAGAATTCGACGTGTTCCACATACATTTCGGTTTCGACGCTATCGATCCCGCCCTGATGAAGGATGTTCTCCACGAGTTGTCCGTTCGGCGTATCCCGGTGGTGTACACCGTCCACGACCTGCGCAACCCGCACCAACCCGATCCCGAACCCCACCTCGAACTCCTCGATGTGCTGATCCCCGCCGCCGCGCAGGTGATCACCCTCACCCCGGGTGCCGCGGCGGTGATCGCTCGGAACTGGGATCGCACGGCCACGGTGCTCGAACACCCGCACGTGGTCGAGCGCACGTTGATCGACCGTCCCCGGCCACGCCGCGACGAGTTCGTGATCGGGGTACATGTGAAAAGCCTGCGCGCGAACATGGATCCGTTTCCCGTCCTCGACGCACTGTCCGAGACCGTGCTGGACCTCGAGGGTGCGCGGCTGCAGGTCGACGTCCACGACGAGATCTTCGATCCCGACAATCATTGGTATGCCCCCGATACCGGTGCGCGTCTTCTGCGCTACCGGGACCGGGATCGTGTCGACGTCCGGGTCCACCCGTACTTCTCGGACGCCCAACTCTGGGATTATCTGTCGTCGCTGTCGGTGTCGGTGCTGCCGTACCGGTTCGGTACGCACTCGGGCTGGCTCGAGGCCTGTTACGACCTCGGCACCGCGGTCGCCGCCCCGAGCTGCGGCTTCTACGGGCAGCAACAGGACTGCGCGGTCTTCGGGTTCGACGACACCCATTTCGATGCGGTGTCACTTCACCGGTGCATCCGCGCACTCCATGGTGCTGCCCCGGCGCGGGCGAGGTGGGCCGAACGCGCGTCGCAGCGGCGGGGGTTGGCCCACGCACACCGCGACGTCTATGAGCGGGCACTGTCATGACCGCGGCACCCCTGCGGATCGCGTTTCTCGCGTCCTCCCGATTCCCGATCCGGCAACCGTTCGCCGGCGGCCTCGAATCGCACGTGTGGTATCTGGCCCGCGCCCTGGCCGCGGACGGACACCGGGTGACGTTGTTCGCCGGCGCAGGCTCCGATCCGGCACTGGGCTGCACTCACCTCGACGTCCGGACGTTCGAGCTGAGCGCGGCGGCCCGCGCCGACGCCTCCATGCCGTCGGTCCAGTTCATGGCCGAACATCACGCCTATCTGCAACTGATGCTCGACCTCGCCGGACCCTTGGCGGGTGCGTTCGACGTGATCCACAACCACAGCCTGCACTACCTGCCGGTGGCCATGGCCGCCACCGTCCCCACCCCGATTCTGTGCACCCTGCACACCCCGCCCACACCGTGGCTCGAGTCGGCACTCGCGGTCAGTGGCGGGCAGGGTGCCCACTTCGCGGCGGTGAGCGCCCACACCGCCGCCTCCTGGCGGCACGCGGTCGGCGAGATCGAGGTCATCCGCAATGGAGTCGATCTCGCCGACTGGCCGGTCGGCGACGGGGGCGACCGACTGATCTGGTTCGGCCGACTGGTGCCGGAAAAAGGTGCCCACCTCGCGATCACCGCCGCACGGCGCGCCGGATTCCCTCTCGTGCTGGCCGGCCCGGTCAGCGACCCGGACTACTTCGAACGCTCCATCCGACCCCTCCTGAACCGGGACGTCGTCTACCTCGGCCACCTCGGCCAGGTCGCGCTGGCCGCCGAAATCGGCCGGTCCGCAGCCGCGCTGGTGACACCGGTATGGGACGAGCCCTACGGCCTGGTGGTCGCCGAAGCACTCGCCTGCTCCACCCCCGTCGCCGCGTTCGCCCGGGGTGGAATTCCTGAAGTACTGACCCCGGACTGCGGCCGACTGGTCCCCCCCGACGACCTCGATGCCCTGGTGGCGGCGATCCCACAGACCGTGGCACTGTCCCGCGCAGCGGCACGCAACCGGGCCGAGGAACACTGTTCCGAACGCACGATGATCGACGCGTACGTCGGCACCTACCGGCGTCTGATTCGGCGGCCACGCCACGGAAAGCCGCCGAGCCTCGACCGGGTGCCGTCGTGATCGGCTACTACATTCATCATCACGGGCAGGGACACCGGGCGCGGGCGGCGAGCATCTGCTCCGCCCTCGCCACTGCCGTCACCGCGCTCTCCTCTGCACCCCTCCCCCCCTCCCCGGCAAAATGTTTCGCCGATGCCATCCGTCTGCCCCGAGACGACCGGGGCGGGCCGCCCGTGGATCCGACGGCCCACGAGACCCTGCACTGGGCACCGCTGCTGGATCGGGGGCTGCAATCGCGGATGAGCCGCATCGCCACCTGGATCGAATCCACCCGGCCGAGCCTGATGGTGGTCGACGTCTCGGTGGAAGCGGCCGTCTTCGTCCGGCTCCTGGGCGTGCCGGTCGTGGTCATGGCCATGCCGGGAGACCGCACCGACTCGGCACATCGCCTGGGATATCAACTGGCCGAGCACATCATCTCGGCGTGGCCTCAAGAGATCTACGACCCGACGTGGCTGCAGGAATTCGCGCACAAGACCACTTTCGTGGGCGGGATCAGCCGGTTCGACGGCCGCGCGTGCGCCGACCCCCCGCCATCCGGGCGGCCCCAGGTGTTGGTGCTCAGCGGGACCGGCGGATCGAGTCTGACGATGGACGACATCCGGCGGTGCGCCCAACAGCACCGGGGATACCGGTGGCAGGCGCTCGGGGTTCCGGGAGCGCCCTGGACGGACGACCCGTGGCCGCAGTTAAGCAGCGCCGACGTCGTCATCTCTCATGCGGGTCAGAACGCCGTGGCCGATATCGCTACCGCCCGCCGCCCGGCGATCATCATCGCCCAGGAGCGTCCGTTCGACGAACAGCAGGCCATCGCGGCGGCGCTCGCAGCCCACGGGCTCGCCGTGTCGGTGCCGCAGTGGCCGCCGGTGACCGCGTGGCCGCACCTGATCGAGACCGCCCTCGCCCTGGGCGGGGGGCGGTGGCCGCGCTGGCAGACCGCGGGGGCGGCCGCACGCGCGGCAGCGGTCATCGACACGCTCGCCAAACAATCCGAGTCCTCCCGATGAGGACCGCGGTCGTCACCATCGCCGCGCACCGGGACACCCATCTGCGGCTTCACCTGCGGTCGCTGGCACGCAGCACCGTGCCCCCCTATGAGCATGTGGTCGTCGCGATCGGCGACCCCGCGGTGGCCGAGGTCGTGGCCTCCGAGGACAGCACCGCGCGACTGGTGTGGATCGAGCACGATCGGGGCCCTCTGCCGCTGGCCCTCGCCCGCAACGCCGGTGCCACCACTGCCCTGGCCGGGGGTGCCGAACTGCTCGTCTTCCTGGACGTGGACTGCATCGCCGGTACCGCCATGCTCGAGCGATATGCCGACGCTGCGGGGCAACGGCGCCATCACCATGCCCTGCTCTGCGGCCCCGTCACCTATCTACCGCCCCCCGGACCGGCCGGATACGACCTCGATGGTGTCCACGAACTTCGCCGCCCGCACCCGGCACGTCCCGCCCCACCGGCGGGAACCGTGCTGATCGGGTCCGATTACGACCTGTTCTGGTCATTGTCGTTCGCCGTCACCGCCACCACCTGGGACCGGATCGGCGGTTTCTGCACCGACTACACCGGTTACGGCGGGGAAGACACCGACCTCGCGCAGACCGCCGCCGCGGCAAGGGTGGGTCTGCGGTGGGTGGGCGGCGCCGACGCGTTTCACCAGTACCATCCCGTGTCCGATCCCCCGGTCGAGCACCTCGCCGACATCCTCACCAACGCCGAACTCTTTCACCGTCGCTGGCACCGATGGCCCATGCGCGGATGGCTACGCGCCTTCGAGAAACGGGGACTGATCACCTACGACCCCCGCCACCGGCGGTGGGTCGAGTCGGCGTGAGCCCGAGACCGCCTCGCCGCATCGATCACTCATCCCTCCGGGCGAAGCCGCCGTATGTGCGTCGCGAATCCGGGTACCCCTATCCCATAAACCGTCCGTCCGCCCGACGGACGGATGGCAGTACGCCACGAAGGGGGCGCTTCATGTCGACCGCTCAACCTCCGGACCCCGATCCGGCGAACACTTCCGATCTCGAGCCGGGCGGCGGTGTCCCGCCGGGCTCGACCCCGCCCGACGCCGCACAGACGTCAAGGGTGTCCGAGCACGAACCGCGCACAAGTTGGTCGTTTCCACCCACAGGCATTGCCACCATGGTGGTCATCGGCGTGATCGCCGTCGTATTCGTGGCGATCGCCATCCTGCTCATACTCGACATCGCGGGAGTCTTCGATTGACCTTGCGCAGGTAAACCAAACGGCCGCCGCGGCGGAAATCGCAGGCTATCGGTGCGATCCATGCAGGAGCACTCGAATCTCGGCCGAGACCGAGCGCGGATCTTCACAGAGGTCTGCGCTGCAGTCCCGCCACGTCACCGCGATCAGATGCGCACCACCACAGTGAACGCGGATACCGCGGCACGGACCCGCAACCAGTCCCCGCCACAGTGAGGGAGCCGGAAGAAAGTGGCGCGAGAGACGTGACCGCCGTGAATGTCTCGTAGGAAGCGGCGCTATCGGGGTGTCGGAGGGCAACACCAGCCCATGCGCAGTCCCCGACGAGTTCGTCCTCGCGATATCCGACGGGTGCGGCGAACGCCGGGTGGGTGACGGGTAACCCGCGGTGTTCGTCGAACACGACTTCCTGTCCACTCGACACTTTTTCGAAGGTCCCGCACGACTTTTTCGAAGGTCCCGCACGCCGTCAGCCCGGCAGTGTCTCGCCACCCAGTGGGGCGAGCACTTCCCCGGAGTAGTAGGAGGACAGCAGACCGGACGCGAAGAACACGTAGGACGGGGCGATCTCGTCGGGCTGCGCGGCCCGCACGTAGGGGGCCTGCTTCCCGAACTCGGCGACCTTCTCCTCGTCCATGGTCGCCGGAATCAGTGGGGTCCAGACCGGCCCGGGGGCAACACAATTGACCCGAATTCCGCGGTCCAGCAGGGTCTGAGCCAACGAATACGTCAATGCCGTCACCGCACCCTTGGTCGCGGAATAGTCGATCAGCGACTTGTTCCCGCGCAGCCCGTTGACCGAACCGGTGTTGATGATCGCCGAGCCCCGGCCGAGATGCGGTACCGCTGCCTTGCTCACGTGGAAGTAGCTGTCGATGTTCACCGAGAACGTGTGCCGCCACTGCTCCTCGGACAACTCGAGGAAGTCGTCGACCGGTTCCTGGTAGGCGACGTTGTTGACGACGATGTCGAGTCCGCCCAGTTCGGCGACCGTGCGGGCGACCACGTCACGGCAGTGCTCCGCCGAGGCCAGGTCGCCGGCGAAGGTGCGGCAGCGTCGCCCCTGCCTTTCGATCAGATCGGCCGTGTGCGCCGCGTCGTCGCTCTCCTCGAGGTAGGCGATCGCCACGTCGGCGCCCTCTTTCGCGAACGCCACCGCCACGGCGCGGCCGATCCCCGAATCACCCCCGGTGACCAGCGCCCGTTTGTCTTTCAGAAATTCGTTACCCCGGTACGCGCGCATCTCGTCCTGCGGTTCTTCCGCCATGTCCGCGGTGCGGCCGGGATAGTCGATGGTGTGCGGGGTATGTTCGCTCATGCACCTCTCCGATCAATGGCACGTCACGGGTCGGGTACCCGCCCACGAAATGGTGAATCGGTGGCCGCCCCGCCCCGCAGCAGCAAGTGGTCGTGGGTGATCCTCCTGTTTCCCTGTCGGCCCACGGGGACGCCCGCGTCGATCCGGAGGTACTCGATGACTCTGACCGCCACAGGCGCCAATCACCCTTTTCCGTCCGATGAGCGCACCGGTTCGATCGGCCGCCGACGGGACCGGTAGCCGATGCACGCTTCCCGCAAAGTCGTGATCACCGGCGCCAGCGGAAATGTCGGCACCGCGCTTCTCCGTCTCCTCGCGGCGCAGGAACCCGGGACCGCGGTGACCGGGATCGCCCGCCGAACGCCCCCGCACACCCCTCCCTACACGCGAGCGCACTGGCACGAGATCGACCTGGCCCGCGACGACGCGCACACCGCGCTCGTCCCGGTGCTCGAGGGTGCCGACGCCGTGGTCCATCTGGCGATCGCATTCCAACCGGCCCGAGACCGCGACTACCTGAGGAGAACAGCGGTCGCCGGGACCCGCGCGGTCGCGCGGGCAGCACGCGATGCCCGAGTGGGCCACCTGGTCCACCTCTCGTCGGCGGCGGTGTACTCCCCCGGCGCCTACGGCGTGCCGGTGTCCGAACAGTGGCCCCGTCGAGGCATTCCGCGATCGATCTACAGCGCCGACAAAGTCGCCGAGGAGGACGTCCTCGACGAAATCGAAACCGCAGCTACAGCCGACGGGCAGGCTCCTCTCCTTGTCACCCGGCTACGTCCGGGCCTGATCGCCCAGCACGACGAGGCCACCGCGCTGCTGCGGTACGCGGCACCGAGCTATCTGCCACGAACCCTGTCCCAGCGGATACCGGCACTTCCGGTCCTCCCCCTCGATCGCACCCTCTCACTTCCCGTCGTGCACACCGAGGACGTCGCCGACGCCGTGATCAAAGCCCTCGCCCAGCGGGCGCCCGGGCCGTTCAACATCGCCGCCGACGAACCCCTGACCGCGGACCTGCTCCGCGACGCCTTCGACGCCCACCTCGTGCACCTTCCCGCACCGGCATTGAGCATCATCACCAACCTCGCGTGGACGCTGCATCTTTCACCAGTCCATCGAGGATGGATCGATCTCGCCTACGCCACACCCCTCGTCGAATGCTCCCGAGCCCGCGCCCAACTCGGCTGGCACCCGCGGCACGACACCGAGTCGGTGATTCGCGAACTCGTCGCCGGGATCCGGGAACGCTCGCGCAGCAGCAGCGCTGTCCTTAGCGAACGCTCACCGGCAGCACGGCTGCGGAAACTCCTCACCTCGGGACCGGTGACGAGACGAAAACTGCCGTAACAGCACCAGTGTGGATCCCGGTCATGCGAGCCTCGGTCGTGAAATCGACAGTGGTGCACAGACGTTGAGGATTTGGCCGGAGCCTTCGATCGGCGTGACCGCAGACGGCTGCGGTGGTGGGGCCAGGCTCGGTGACGCCCGGCTGGATCTAAGGACAGTGGACAAGACACCGCGAGAGCGCGGTACGTCCCGGCGGACGACTCTCGACTGGTGGACCACACGGTGTTGCGAGTTCACCCCGCGGCGACTGGGTACCCGGACCGCATGGATCAGTCACACGCACCGATGTTGGAGGCACTGGCCGACTAC